>CAIYOD010000140.1 GCA_903927755.1 uncultured Thermoleophilia bacterium
CGCGCGACGGCGACCGGCGACGCGGAGGCCCGGCGGGCGGTCGACGATCTCCTCGCGCCGCTGCGCCGCCGCGGCGGCTTCAGCCCGCGCTGGGTCACGCAGGTGCTGCAGAACACCATGCTCCCCTACTTCGTCATGTACGTGAAGCGCGGTGACCGGCTGCAGGCCGCGCTCACCACAGTGGAGTTCCTTCGCGACCACCTGGTGCCCAAGCTGTACGCGCGCGACCAGCACGAACTGCGCCTGGCGCACGAGACCGGCAACATGGTCCTCAACGCCGAGATGCGTCTGCGCGCCTCGCTGTTCCGCACCGAGAGCCGCGGCTGCCACTACCGCGAGGACTACCCGAGGCGCGACGACGACGAGTGGCTGGCCTGGGTGCTGATCGGCGAGGAGGACGGGCACATGGCGCTGCGCAAGGAACCCGTCCCCGCCGCGTGGCGTCCCGACCCGGCGCTGACCTACGAGGAGCGCTACCCGCTCCGCTACCCGGGAGAGTGACGAGATGGCCATCGAGCTGATCGATCCGGAGCTCTGCAGCGGCTGCGCCGCCTGCGTGGACAGCTGCCCCATGGACGTCATCCGCATGGACCCAGACCAGGCTGTGGCGGTCATCCGCTACGGCGAAGACTGCATGATGTGCGAGCTCTGCATCGTCGACTGTCCCGAGGACGCCATCACGGTGACGCCCTTCGCGGTCTCGCCGGCAGTGCGCAGCTGGGGCTGAGCGGGAGAGGGGAGAGGGCGACGTGAAGGAGACCACGGTCCAGACAGATGTGCTCGTGATCGGCGGAGGCATGGCCGGCTGCTTCGCGGCCGTCAAGGCGCGCGAGGCTGGCCGCGACGTCGTGCTCGTCGACAAGGGCTACGTGAGCAAGTCGGGCGAGACGCCCTACGCCGGCGATACAGCGGTGTTCAATCCGGCGTGGGGTCACGACCTCGACGCCTGGCTCACCCAGGTCCGCACCGTCGGCGAGTACCTCAACGACGCGCGCTGGACGGAGATCGTGTTCCGCGACTCGTACGAGCGGTTCCTCGACCTCAGGGCATTCGGCGTGGAGTTCCTCGAGGAGGACGGCGAGCCGGTGCGGCTGGACCACCCGCTCACGCAGATCGAACTGCCCGACCGGGACAAGTTCCCGCCGCTCGTGAGCCAGGTCGTGCACTGGCTGCCGGGCTGGCCGGCGAAGCTCCGCAAGGCTGTGGTGAAGAGCGGGGCCAAGATCATCGACCGCTTCGTCGTCACAGAACTGCTCATGGAGGACGGGCGCGTGGTGGGCGCCGCCGGCTTTGACGTGGAGGGTAACGCCACGCGCGTGCTCCGCGCCGGGGCCGTCGTGATGAGCGCCGGCGGCGGCGGGTTCAAGGCCGTTGGGTACCCGACGCACGAGCTCACCGCCGACGGTCACGTGATGGCGTACCGCGCCGGCTGCGAAGTCACCGGCAAGGAGTTCCTCAGCCCGCACCACACGAACCCGGAGGAACCCGGCTGGCCGCCGATCTACCCGGTCTTCGCGTCCGGGCACTCGGCGGCGTTCCCGGGCGCCTGGCACGACCCCGAGATGGTCAACGCGGAGGGCGATCCGGTGCCGGTGCGCGGCATGGCGTGGCACGGGTGGATCGACGCCGAGTGGGAGGCGCACGAGGGGCGGGCTCCGGTCCTGGCGGCGGGCCCGCCCGACGGCAAGGTCCGCCCGCTGAGCGGTCCCGGCGGGCACGGTTCGATGCTCGGGCACGCGGCCGGCGGGATCGTGCCCGTGGACGACACGTGCGCCACGCACGTGCCCGGCCTGTACGCCGCCGGCGACAGCTGCGGCACGTGCTTCGTCGGCGCCGCCTACTCGGGCTTCGGCTTCGCCACGATGCACGCCGCGGTGACCGGGGCGCGGGCGGGGCTGGGCGCCGCGGAGTACGCGCGGAGCGCGGACCGTGCGGCGCCGGACGCCCGCGGCGAGGCTGAGGCCCTCGAGCGCGCGCTCGCGCCGCTCCGTCGGAGGGGTGGCTTCACCCCGCGGTGGACCACGCAGGTGCTGCAGAACGCGCTCGCGCCCTACTTCGTGCTCTACATCAAGAAGGAGGAGCGCCTGCGCGCCGCCCTGACCACCGTCGAGTTCCTGCGCGACCACGTCGTGCCGAAGCTGTACGCCCGCGACGACCACGAACTGCGGCTCGCGCACGAGACGGCGAACATGGTGGCCAACGCCGAGATGAAGCTGAGGGCCTCGCTGTTGCGCACCGAGAGCCGCGGCACGCACTATCGCGAGGACTTCCCGCGACGCGACGACCCCGACTGGCTCGCGTGGGTGCGGCTCAAGGACGAGGGCGGGGTGATGACGCCGTTCACGGAGCCCATCCCCGAGGAGTCTCGCCCCGACCCCGCCCTGCCCTACGCGCAGCGGTACCCGATGCGCCTGCCCGGCGAGGAGGCACGATGACCATCGCGGCGATCGACGAAGCCGTGTGCAACGGCTGCGGCATCTGCGTGAAGCACTGCCCCATCGACGTGATCAGGCTCGACAGGGAGCGCAAGAAAGCAGTCATCGCCTATCGCGAGGACTGCATGCTCTGCGGCCAGTGCCTCGACTGCCCGGAGGATGCCGTCCGCCTGGAGCCGGGCTGGGGACGCGCCTACCTGCTGGGATGGGGATGAGGCGCGTGACTGAGACCACCGGTTGCCCGGCGCCCACACCGGCGCTCCCCGACCACTATCCGCACGCGACCGCGTTCAGCGTGGTCACCGTGGGCTCCGGCAACCCGTGGCCGAGTCTCGAACGTGCGGCCGCGTGCACGCTGGTGCAGTTCCGCGGCAGGTACGTGCTCGTGGACGCCGGCAACGGCGCCGCCAACAGCATGTTGCGCGGCGCCCACGGCGAGTTCCCCTGCCGGGACATCGCCGCCGTGTGCTTCACCCACTTCCACCAGGACCACAGCACCGATTATTTCGACATCGTGACCAACCGCTGGCTCACCGGCGGGGGGCCGCTGACGCTGGTCGGTCCGCCTCGCGTGGGTGCGCTGCACGCCTTTCTCACCGACTTCTACCGCGACGACCTCGCCTACCGCTGGATGCGCGAGGCCGAGCGCGGCTTGACCGGCGCCGGCATGTTCACGGACGTCCAGGTGCGGGAGGTGGCCGGCCCGGACAGCTTCGAGTTGGCCGGCCTGCAGGTCACCACCGCCGAGCTCACGCACACCATGTACGACGTCGGCTACCGGTTCGAGGCGGCCGGCAGGAGCGTCGTGGTCAGCGGCGACACCTCGCTCGACGAGCGTCTGGTCGAGCTCGCACGGGGAGCCGACGTGCTCGTGATGGACGGCGACGAGCGCTGGCCGGGCGAGCTGGGCCACGCCGCGCCGCGCCCTGAGGCCCTGTCCCCCGAGTATCGTCCTCAGGGCCGCTACGGCGGCGACTTCACGGTGCGCGCCCACTGCGGCATCGAGGAGATCGCCGACATGGTCGCCCGGGCCGGCGTGAAGCACTTGGTGCTCACGCATCTGCGCCCGGGGCCGGTGGACGAGGACGCCGTCCGGGCCGTGTACGTGGCGGCAGGCTTCGGCGGTCGCGTCTCGTTCGCGCGCGACGGCCTCGAGATCGACGTCTGAGAACGGCACCGGGCGCCGGAAAGGAAACGCACAGTCCATGAGCTCACTCGCCTACCCGATCGTCGGCACGAACATGAAGCGCTTCTACGGGCCGAACGGTGAGATCCCGCGGCCCGAGCCCGGCGAGCCCTACTATGGCCAGGACGCGCAGTACCCCAAGCTCGAGCCGTCCTACGAGGACAACGGCGACGGCACCGTGTCGGACCTCAACACGGGCCTGATGTGGCAGAAGACCACCGACGCGCGGCCCGACTCTCTGGAGGGCCGCGTCACTTGGTACGACGCCGAGGATCACGCCTCGGCCCTCCGCCTCGGCGGGCACGACGACTGGCGCGTGCCGAGCGTCAAGGAGCTCATCTCCCTGGTGGACGCCAACGGCGCCCTCGCCACGCGCACGCCGTACTTCGACGCGCGCCACTTCGACCTCACGTATGGGCCGGCGGGCATCGACGGCTACCGGACGCTGGACTCCCAGCTGGTGACCACGACCTCGTACATCGCCAGTTCCGTGCTGTTCTCTGACTGGTGGCTGGACTTCGGCGAGAAGCGCATCGAGCCCGGCGTGATGCACGTGGCGCCCTCGTTCTTCGGCTACAACTTCACCGACGGGCGCATCAAGAGCTACCCCAAGGAGAACCACCCCTACAACGGCCTGCAGACGTGGTGCATCCGCTGCGTGCGCGGCCCCGCATACGGCCAGAACGAGTTCGTCGACAACGGTGACGGCACCGTGAGCGACTTGGCCACCGGGCTGATGTGGCAGAAGGCCGACGACGGCAGGGGGCGCAACTGGCGAGAGGCTCTCGACTACGCCGAGCACCTGGAGCTGGCCGGCTATCACGACTGGCGGCTGCCGGATCAGAAGGAACTGCACAGCATCGTCGACTACGGATTCATCCCGGCGATCCACCCTGTCTTCCACGTGTCCGACCCCAGAAGCTGGTTCTGGTCGAGCACGCCGTTCATCGACATGCCCGGTCAAGCGGTGTACCTGGCCTTCGGCAAAGCGACCGGAAAGACCTCGGCGCTACCCGAGGACGAGTACGACGTGCACGGGGCCGGCGCGATGCGCTCCGATCCCATGGTGGGCGACCCCTCCTGCTACCTCGAGGGTGGAGGCCCGCAGAAGGACGCCATCCGCATCTACAACTACGTGCGTGCGGTGCGGAAGATCGGGCCACCCAAAGCCCCGCTGCACCCTGAGATGGGGTGATGCCGGATGCCAGTCTCTTCCATCGACACTGAACGGTGCATCGGCTGCGGTATCTGCGTGGAGGCGTGCCCCATGGACGTCTTCCGGCTGGACACCGTCGCGCCGGATCGCGCCGAGCGCTCGCCCTGCAGCGTCGCCTGTCCGCTGGGCGTGGATCAGCGGACCTATCACCACCTCATCCGCGCCGACCGGCTCGAGGACGCTCTGGACGAGCTGCGCCTGAACCATCCCATGCCGGCGATCACGGGACGCGTGTGCCCGCATCCCTGCGAGACCGAGTGCACCAGGCAGCAGATCGACACGGCCGTCAACATCAACGCGCTCGAGCAGTTTCTCGGCGACCGGCTGCTCGCCGCCGGTCCGCCGCCTGCGCCGGACACGTCCGGCGGCGGCAGGGTCGCCGTGATCGGCTCCGGTCCCGCGGGGCTCGCCGCAGCCTACTTCCTCGCGCTCGCCGGTCACCGGCCGACGGTGTTCGAGAAGGACGAGCATCCTGGCGGGCTCCTGCGCTCCGCCGTGCCCGCCTTCCGCCTTCCCGACGGCGTGCTCGACGCCCAGCTCGAGTACTACCGGGGGCTGGGCGTCGAGTTCCGCGCCGGCCTGCGTGTCGGCGACGACCTCACCCTCGAGGATCTGCGCGCGGAGGGCTTCGAGGTCTTCATCGCGGCCACCGGCGCCAGCGCTGCGCTCGGGCTGGTGGTGCCGGGCGCCGAGGCCGAAGGCATCGTCGGCGCCATGGACTTCCTGACGAGCGTGAAGTCTGGTGAGCTGCGCGAGGTCGACGGCAACGTCGTCGTCGTGGGCGGCGGCAGCGTCGCGCTCGACGCGGCGAGGACCGCAGTGCGCCTGGGCGCCGCTCACGTGGACGTCGTCTGCCTTGAGATGCTCGAGCCCGGACTGAAGGACAGCATGCTCGCCCTGAACGAGGAGATCGAGGACGCGATGGCCGAGGGCTGCATCATCCACCCGTCCAAGGGCGTCGGTTCGTTCAAGCTCGAGGACGGCCGGGTGACCGCCGTCTCCTGCGTCGAGTGCCTCTCGGTGCGCGACGAGGACGGTCGCTTCAGTCCCGAGTACGGCGACTGCAGCATGCCCCTCGAGATCCCGGCCGCCACGGTGATCCTCGCGATCGGACAGGCGGCCGACGCCCGGCTCGTGCCCGCCGCGTTCGCCGTCGACGCGCGCGGTCTGATCCTGTGCGACGAACTCACCCGCGAAGTCGCGCCGGGGCTCTTCGCCGCCGGCGACGCCGTCTCGGGCCCGGCGACCGTGGTCGAGGCGCTGGCGGCCGGCAGGCGCGCCGCGCTCACGGCCGGCCGCTGTCTTGCCGGTGACGATCTCGCGGCCGACCTCGGCGAGCAGCAGGAGCGGACCGCCGATCTGCCGGAGGTCAAACGGTCCGCTCGAGCAGTGGACAGGATGACCGAGGCAGAACGTGTGGACCGCGAGGTCGTGCCTCCGGATCGCCGTCTCCCCGGCTTCGACCAGACCGTCCTGCCTCTGGGCGACCGGGAGGCCTTGACCGAGGCGGACCGATGCCTCACCTGCGGCAGCGTCTCCACGATCGCCTACCTCGACGACTGCCAGGTCTGCCGACTCTGCCAGCACTACTGCCCGACGAAGGCGATCGCCGTCAGCGAAGGGGCGCTCCTGGGCTCCCTTCACAGCTGGGGCGTCGGCATGCTCCAGGATGCCGGGGGAGGTGCCCGATGAGCTCGCGGCCGATCAGGCTCCTGGACCTCGAGACTCTGCACACCGACGTGCTCGTGGTCGGCGGTGGGTATGCCGGCTGCTTCGCCGCCGTCAAGGCGGTCGAAGCCGGCGCCGACGTCGTCATGGCGGTCAAGGGGCGCGCAGGTCGCTCGGGGTTGACCCCCTGGGCCAACTCCTGGTTCGTCTTCGCCGACACGCGCGGGGTGAGCCGTGAGGACTACGTGCGGCAGTTCGTGCTGTCCGGCGAGTACCTCGCCAACATGGATTTCGTCGACGCGCTCATCGATGAGTCGTACCAGCGGTATCTCGAGGCCTCGGCTTGGGGCGCGCGGACGGGTCGCGAGCATTACTACCAGCCCGGCACCGTCACGCGTTCGATCGAGGTCGTCGACGTGGGAGACGCGATGCGGCAGAAGACCGTGGCCTCCGGCGTCCGCCTGCTCGAGCGCGTCATGATCACGAGCCTCATCAGGCACGACCAGCGCGTGGTCGGCGCGGTCGGGTTCCACCTCGAGAGTGGCCGGCCCTACGCGGTGCTGGCCGGCGCGACGGTCCTCTGTTCCGGTCCTGCGTCGTTCAAGCCGCTCGGCATGAGCTACGCGTGCAGCTCCGCGACGGCCGACGGTGACGCGATGGCGTACCGTGCGGGCGCCGAGATCTCCGGCAAGGAGTTCAACGACGGGCATCCGGCGAGGCCGGCCAACGCGCTCGCCGAAGCGCCCACGTTCGAGGTGCCCGACCACGCGGCGTTCGTCCTCGGGGGCGGGCCGCCGAGCGCAAGCGGTCCGGTCGCCGAGCTCGACGCCGCGAGGCTCGGCATGCGCACCATGAGCGCGATGGGCGTGCACGATGGAGGTCTGCCCATCGACCCGAAGTACATCTTCACTCCGGGGAGCAAGGCGGGTGGCCGCGACGGCGAGCCGCCGGGACCGTTCGCCGCCGCCCCGGGCTACTCCACGCCCGGCATGTCCAATCACAAGGCTGAGGGCGTGTTTCCGAAGGATACGTACGGCGCGTCCAACGTGCCCGGCCTGTGGGCGGCCGGTGATGCGCTCAGCTCCATGCAGAACGGCGCGGGGTACGCCGGCTTCGGCTGTTCCTGCGCCGGCTCGGCGGTGCAGGGCGCACGCGCGGGCAGGGCGGCGGCGGAGTACGCCGCGGGGGCGGCCGCACCCGCGCTCCCCGAAGGCGCCCTGCGCGAAGTCGCCAGGGAGATGCTCGACCCTCTGACAAGGACGCGTGGGTACTCCCCCGCCTGGGTCACGCGGCTGCTGCAGGACACGATGTTCCCCTACTACGTCATGTACGTGAAGGAGCGGCGCCGCATGGAGTTGGCGCTGGGCCAGATCGCCTATCTGCAGGAGAAGTACGCTCTCGAGCTCAAGGCCGGCGATCCGCACGGTCTGCGCGTCGCTCACGAGACGCGCAACATGCTGCTGAACGCGGAGATGAAGCTGCGTGCCGGGCTGGCCCGCGAGGAGAGTCGCGGCACGCACTACCGTGAGGACTTCCCCTGCCGCGACGACGAGCGGTTCCTCTGCTGGATCGCGCTTGCACAGGGCGACGGCGGAATGGTGACGGTGAAACACGACATCCCGGCGGAGTGGCGTCCGGACCCAGCCCTCGCGTACCGCGAGAAGTACCCGGTCGAGTTTCCGGGCGAAGCGTCTTGCCTGTGAGCGTCCCGGACGATACGGACAGTGGCGCGCTGGGGGGCGATGCGCCCAGAGGCGCCAGCCGGCGTCTGTACGTACTGACGCTGTCGACGGGCACGATGATGCTCGTGCTGGCCATGCCCAGCATGGCCATGCCCGTGCTCTTCCCGCAGATCGCCGCCGAGCTCGGCCTGAGCCTGGTGCAGATCGGCGTCGTGTGGGGCATCGCTCCGCTCGCCGGCGTCGTCTTCGGTCTGCTCGGCGGCATGGCCGCGGACGTGCGCGGCACGCGCAAGGTCATCGCCGTGGCCTGCATCGTTTGCGGCGTGGTGGGGGCGGCGCGCGGCCTCGCCGGCGGCTTCGCTACACTCGCGATCACGACGCTGCTCCTCGGCATGGCCGGCAGCGCCATCCCGAACAATCTGCACAAGACCGCCGGACACTGGTTCTCGCCGCGTTCGCTCGGCAAGGCAAACAGCGTGCTCTCGCTGGGCGCCGCCGCCGGCGCGATGCTCGGAGCGCTGGTGAGCGCGGCAGTGCTCTCGCCCCTCCTGGGCGGGTGGCGGCACGTCCTGTTCTTCTACGGGGTGGTCGCGATCGTCTTCGGCGTGGTGTGGCTGTTCGGGCCGGACGAGCCCCGGCACGAGGGATCGAGCAGGGGCTCCTGGAATCTCGCGGACTTTCGCCGCACCCTCGGCGGGGTGGTACCGGTACGAGCGTTCTGGCTGCTGGTCGTGATGTCCCTCTGCTACTCGGCCTACCAGATGGGCTTCAGCGGGTATCTGCCGCTGTATCTCAGCGAGCACGGCTGGAGCACCGCCGCCTCGAGCATCGTCCTGGCTGCCTTCTCGGCCGCGAGCATGGTCGGAGTGATCCCCCTCACGCTCCTCGCCGAGAGGTACCACCTGCGCCGCGCGTTCCTGGCGGTGGCCGGCAGTGTCGCCGTCGTCGGGCTGATCGTGATCTCCCTGACCACGAGCCCCTGGGTGTGGCCGGTGGTCGTCGCAATGGGCCTCTTCCACGACGTGTTCATGACGATCACCATCACCATGATCGTCCAGACCGCGGGCATCGGTCCGGCGCTCGCCGGCACGGCCTTGGGCATCATGATGTCGCTCTCCCGGGTCGGCGGCTTCGTTTCGCCGCCTTTGGGCAACAGCCTCGCGGCGCTGGGCGCCGGCCTGCCGTTCCTGTTCTGGGCCGGGTTCGCGGTCGCCATGCTGGCGGTGCTGACGCGGGTGCGAGCGGCGCGTCCTGAACCAGATACGGGCTCGGGGACGCTTCTGAGTGAACCAGGTCTGTGAAGGGATGAGGAGCATGGAGCACATCGTCTACGTCGACGCGGCGAACGAGGGGGGGCCGTGGGACGGCCACTCCTGGGCGACCGCATTCGGCGGCATTCACGAAGGGCTCGACGCGGCCGAGGCGATGGTCGCCACGGCAGCCGTGCGCCCGCAGGTGTGGGTGGCGCGCGGCATCTACAAGCCTTCGTCCGGCGCCGACCGGGACGCCACCTTCCGCCTGAGGCGCGGGGTCGATCTGATCGGCGGCTTTCATGGAGACGAGACGGCGCCCGAGCAGCGCGACTGGAAGACGCACGCGACCGTGCTGAGCGGCGCCGTCGGCGCGCGCGAGGAAGAGGGCTCGTTGCACGTCGTGACCGGCGCCGACGATGCCGTCCTCGACGGATTCACCATCTGCGGCGGCTTCAACTTCCCCGGCGGCCCTCCACCGCACCACATGTCACCCGCCACCCTGCTTTCGGCGAAAGGCGCGGGCGTGGGCGCCGGGATCCTCTGCGCCGGCTGCGCCCCCACGGTCCGGCACTGCGTCATCCGCGACAACGTCGCCGCCAAGGGCGCCGGCATGTACAACCTCGCGACGCGGGAGTGGCCGACGGACGGGGCCCGGCCGGCGCCGGCGGTCATGGACTGCACGTTCCTCCGCAATCACTCCCGGGCGCGAGGCGGCGCCGTCTGCAACGACCTCATGACGCATGCGACCTTCGTTGACTGCTCGTTCGTGGACAACCGCTGCGACGCCAAGGGCGGCGCGATGTACAACGATTTCGACTGCTCCCCGACGCTGGTGAGCTGTCTCTTCGCCGGTAACGTCGCGGACAAGGGCGGGGGGATGGCCAACGACGGCCGGTCGTCACCAGTCCTCACGAACTGTACGTTCACCCGCAACCATGCCACCGCGATGTACGGAGCCCTGTACAACGGCACCGGCCCGACCAACGTGCCCAACGCCCCGGTGGTCGCCAACTGCATCTTCTGGGCCGACACCGCGGACTCGGGCCCTGCGGAGATCGGCGACTGGCACGACTGCCTGACCGCAGTGACGTACTCCTGCGTGGAGGGCGGTCACGCCGGCGAGGGGAACATCGACGCCGATCCACGCTTCGTCGACCCGGGGCACGGGGACTTCCGCCTTGGGCCCGGGTCGCCGTGCGTCGACAACGGGCACGGCGGCGCGGCGCCGCCGGCGGACCGCGACGGCAACGCGCGCTTCGACGACGCCGGCTGTCCGGCCGGGCCGTTCGCCCGCGTGCCGCACTTCCCGCCGGGTGCGCACCTTCCGGAGCCGTCGATGGAGGCCGGTTTCCAGGCGCCTGTCGACATGGGGGCCTACGAACGACAGGAGCGATCGGCCGACCCGGTGGCTCCACGCGTCGTCTTCGTGAACGTCGAGAACAGGGAGGGGCCGTGGGACGGCCGGAGCTGGGCGACGGCCTTCACCGACCTCCAAGAGGCGCTCCGTGTGGCCTACCTCGGCGCCGAGGAGGTCTGGGTCGCCGCGGGCGAGTACCACACTACGCCAGACGGCGACCGCCGCCGCTCGTTTCGCTTGCTGAGTGGCCTCGCGTTGTACGGTGGCTTCGCCGGCACGGAAGAGCGTCGCGATCAGCGGGACTGGAAGGCCAACGAGACCATTCTCAGCGGCGGCCTCGGGAGCCCTCTCGGCGAGGCCGGCAATGCCTATCATGTCGTGCTGGGTGCGGACGGCGCGGTGCTGGACGGCTTCACTGTCGCCGACGGCTGCGCCGACGGCGCCGGCATCGACGGCCACGGCGCCGGGCTGCTCTGCTACAACGCTGTCTCGCCGGCGGTCGCCAACTGCCGCTTCTCACGCCTGCGTGCGCGCGACGGCGGGGCGGTGTACGCCTACAACCTCTCCTCGCCGTCGTTCGAGGCGTGCGACTTCATCGGCTGCCATGCCGACAGCGGGGGGGCCGCGGTCGTCCGCGTCGGCTCGCGCCCCCTGTTCCGCGGCTGCCGCTTCATCGGGGACTCGGCCCGCTGGCGCGCTGGCGCCGTCCAGATCGACTACGGCTCGGGCCCGAGCTTCGTCGAGTGCTTCTTCGAATCGTGCTCGAGCGGAGGACACGGTGGCGCGCTCTTTCTCGAGAGCGTCGCCGCGCAGATCGGTGTCATCGGCACCACCGTCGACGCCTGCACCTTCGTCGGCAACAGCGCGGCGCTGCGCGGTGGCGCCATCGGGGCCGCCGACGCGAGCGAGCCGGTCATCACCGGCTGTACCTTCACCGCCAACTGCGCCGCTTCGGGTGGCGGCGCGATCAGCGCCGACGAGCGAGTCACCGTGACTGTGAGGGGCTGCGTCTTCCGCGAGAACGACGGCGGCTCAGGTGACGCGAACGTCGACGCCGACGAGTTGTCGACGGTCCTGCGCGACGACGGTCCCGAGGCCCCCGGGCCGGATGCCGTCCCTTCGAAGGGTTGACGCGAGGGCGATGAAGCAAGGCTGGGGCGGCCGGCGCAGGTACCGCCATCCGGCCGTCGCCGGCTCTCAAGAAACAGAAGGGCCCGGCCCCCCTGCGGGAGCCGGGCCCTTCCCCCCGAGACTCGGCTCAGGCCTTCCAGACCGCGATGTCGCCGACGTTGATGTCCTTGGTGGCATCGACGGGGCCCATCTTCTGCGGCAGGTAACCATCCTTCTCGACGAGCACGGTGTACTCGCCCGGCTCCACGTCCCTGAGCCAGAAGTCGCCGTAGCCGTCGGTGACGGCTTCGTAGACTTTGCCGTTGCCGACCTTCTGGGCCGTGACCTTGGCGCCCTCGGTGCACTCGTCCACGTCGGGCTCGAACACGGCGCCGGCGATGAACGGCTTGGGGAGGCCGATGTAGTAGACGCGCGGCTTGACGGCCAGCTCGGGCTTGAGCGGCTCGGACCTGGCGATGAGCGCCATGATCTCGGGATCGTTCTCATCGCCGAACCGGAACGCCCCGGTGGGGCAGGCGTCCACGCAGCGCGGCTCGGTCCAGCCGTCGTCCAGGAGGTGCGCGCAGAACGTGCACTTCTGGGCGATGTTCAGCGAGTCGTTGAAGTAGATGACGTCCTCATACGGGCACGCCTCGAGGCACAGCTGATTGCCGCGGCAGCGGTCGGGGTCGATGATCACGGCCCCGTCGTCGCGGCGGTAGATGGCCTCGACGTTGCAGGCCGGGATGCACGGCGCGTCGTCGCAGTGCTGGCAGATGCTGTGCATGTACGTGACCTTGACCTTCGGCACCTGGCCGCGCTCGAGGTCGGTGACCTTGTTCCAGAACTGCCCCGTGTCGGGCTGGGGCTTGGCGATGGGCGACCAGTCGTTGCCGACGTGCTCGTCCTTGCAGGCCACCTGGCAGTTGTAGCAGCCGTTGCAGATGTTCAGATCGATGACGAGGACCTTGCCCATCACGCCCTCCCCCAGATGCAGGCTTCCAAGCCGGGACCAGCACAGGGGTGGAACGGCTTCTCGAACGCTTCCGGATACTTGGCCTTCAGTTCTTCCATGTCGGTCTTCTCGCAGTCCGCGAGGAACCCGCTCACGGCGTGACCCACGGCGTTCTTGGAGGTGGTGCCGCGGGGCACGATGGTGTTGATGGCGCCGCCGCGGTCGATCTCGCCGGGGACGATCGGGTCCCACTTGGCGCCGTGGTCGATGTAGATCACGCCGGGCATGATGCGCTCGGTGATGTACGCGCCGGAGAGCACGACGCCGCGGTCGTTGAAGATGCTGACCACGTCGCCGTCCTTGATGCCGCGCTTCTCGGCCTCCGACGGGTGCAGCCAGATCGGATGGTACTGGTAGCCGTCGGGACCGGTGACCTTGCAGGTCTTGATCTCGCGCAGCCAGGTGATGTCGTCGTGCTGGCTGTGGACGCTCCAGCGCGGGTGGTTGGAGCAGACGAGCAGCGGATACTTCTTCGAGCGCTCCGTGCCCACGGTCTCCTCGTGCGTGACGCCCTGGGCGACCCACTTGGGCACCGGCGGCCGCTCGAGGTCGTCGGGGAAGTGCTCGAGCAGGCCCGACGCCTCGAACTCGAGCTTGCCGGTCGGCGTCGTGAGCGGGTACTTCTCCGGGTCCTTGTAGAAGTTGTAGAAGCCGGCGGGGATGTCCTCCCAGCCGTCATCCGTCGGGACCGCGTAGTAGCCCTTCTCGTTGAGCTCCTCCCAGCTGATGAGGTCCTCGCAGCGCGAAGTCTCCCAGCCGTACTTGATGAGCTCGGGGATCGTCTTGCCGCCGGTGTACTCGTCCTTGAGGCCGAGGCGCTCGGAGAGCATGACCACGATCTCGTAGTCGCTGAAGCTCTCGCCGAGCGGCTCGATGCACTTGTGCTCGGGGAAGAGCAGGTTGGTCTGGCCGCTGAAGATGTCGCCGGCGATGTCGTCCTCTTCGAGCTTGGTGTTCACGGGGAGGATGACGTCGGCCATCTGGCAGTCGTTCTCGAGCCAGGGGTGCTGCGCGAACATGAACTCGATGTCCGGGTGGCGCATGGCCTTGACGTA
>CAIYOD010000141.1 GCA_903927755.1 uncultured Thermoleophilia bacterium
CACCGGCATGGTGGCGCCGGGCGACGTCGTCATCGGCGCCGACAGCCACACCTGCACCTACGGCGCCGTGGCCGCGTTCAGCAGCGGCGTCGGCAGCACCGACTTCGCCGCCGCCATGGCCTGGGGCCACGTGTGGCTGCGCGTGCCCGAGACCTTCAAGTTCGTCTACTCGGGTATGCCGGGCCCGTGGGTCACCGGCAAGGACCTCATGCTGCACACAATCGGCCTCATCGGCGTCGACGGCGCCCTCTACCAGGCCATGGAGTTCACCGGCGAGGCCATCGAGACCCTGTCCATGGACGAGCGCTTCACCATGTGCAACATGGCGATCGAGGCCGGTGGCAAGAGCGGCATCGTCGGCTTCGATGAGAAGACGACGCAGTACCTGCAGAGCCGGCCCGAGGGCAGCCGCGCGCGGTCGACCGGCCAGGTCTTCGCCAGCGACCGGGACGCCGGGTACGCGCGCGTCCTCGAGATCGACGCCTCCGCCGTCCAGCCGACGGTGAGCAAGCCGCACCTGCCCAGCAACACGGCCGCCGCCGCCGACTGTGGCGACATCACCATCGACCAGGTCGTCATCGGCAGCTGCACCAACGGCCGTCTCGCCGACCTGCGTCAGGCCGCCGGCATCCTGCGCGGCAAGAAGGTCCATCCGGACGTGCGCTGCATCATCCTGCCGGGCACGCAGCAGGTGGTCCTGGACGCGATCGCCGACGGCACCATGCAGACGCTCGTCGAGGCCGGCTGCGCCTTCAGCACGCCGACCTGCGGCGCGTGCCTCGGCGGCCACATGGGCGTCCTCGCCGAGGGCGAGCGCGCCGTGGCCACCACCAACCGCAACTTCGTCGGCCGCATGGGTCACCCGGGCGCCGAGGTCTACCTGGCCAGTCCGTACGTGGCCGCCGCCTCCGCGCTGGCCGGCCACATCGCCACGCCCGAAGAAGTCGGCGCCGTGAAGGGAGGCTCCCGATGATCTTCGAGGGCACCGTCCACAAGTACGGCCGGGACGTCGACACCGACGTCATCATCCCGGCCCGCTACCTCAACACGAACGACCCGCAGGAGCTGGCGAGCCACGCGATGGACGACATCGACGCCGAGTTCGTCGGCCGCGTGCAGCAGGGCGACATCGTCGTCGCCGAGGAGAACTTCGGCTGCGGCAGCTCGCGCGAGCACGCGCCGGTGGCGATCAAGGTCGCCGGCGTCAGCGTCGTGGTCGCGGCGTCGTTCGCGCGCATCTTCTACCGCAACGCCATCAACACCGGGCTGCCGATCGTCGTGTGCCCCGCGGCGGCCGCCGACGCGAAGATGGGCGACCGCCTCAAGGTCGACCTCGCCGCCGGCACCGTCGAGAACCTGACGCAGGGCAAGACCTACGACGCCGAGGCGTTCCCGCCGTTCATGCAGGAGCTCATCGACAGCGGCGGCCTGCTGCCGTACGTGAAGTCAAAGATCGGCGAAGGGAGCGGCTCGTGACCACCCCCGCGAATCTGCGCGGCTACCGCGTCATGACGCTGCCCGGCGACGGCGTCGGGCCCGAGATCGTCGACGCTGCCAAGCGCGTGCTCGACGCCGCCGGCGAGAAGTACGGCTATCTGCTCGCCTACGAGGTCGGCATCATGGGCGGCTGCGCCATCGACCAGTTCGGCACGCCCATGGAAGACGGCCTCATCGAGCGCTGCCAGGCCACCGACGCCGTGCTGCTCGGCGCCGTCGGCGGACCCAAGTGGGACACGACCGACCCGGACAAGCCGCGCCCGGAGCAGGGTCTGCTCGGCATGCGCAAGGGCCTCGAGCTCTTCGCCAACCTGCGCCCGGTCAAGAGCTTCAAGGCGCTGGAGCACAACAGCACGCTCAAGCCCGAGGTCATCGACGGCGTCGACATGCTCGTCGTGCGCGAGCTCACCGGCGGCGTGTACTTCGGCAAGCGCGAGCGCACGGCGGACACGGCCTACGACACGATGATCTACACCGAGGCCGAGGTCGACCGGCTCATGGAGTACGCCTTCAAGGTCGCCGGTGGCCGTCGCAAGCTCGTGCACTCCGTCGACAAGGCCAACGTGCTCGAGAGCTCGCGCCTGTGGCGTGCCGTCGCCATCCGGGTCGCGGAGCGCTATCCGGACGTCGAGATGCGCCACACGCTGGTGGACAACTGCGCGATGCAGTTCATCCGCGATCCCAAGCAGTTCGACGTCATCGCCACCGAGAACCTCTTCGGAGACGTGCTCAGCGACGAGGCGGCCATGCTCACCGGCAGCATCGGCATGCTGCCGAGCGCGAGTGTCGGCGCCGGCGGCGTGAGCCTGTACGAGCCCATCCACGGCTCGGCGCCGGACATCGCCGGCAAGGGTCTCGCCAACCCGTGCGCGACCATCCTGAGCACCGCGATGATGCTCGATCTCAGCTTCGGCGAGACGGACGCGGCGCGCGCCGTAGAGAGGGCCGTCGAGACGGCCCTGGAGCAAGGCGCGCGCACCGCCGACATCGCCGCGCCCGGCGAGAACACACTGACGACCGACGAGATGACCCACGCGATCCTGGCCGCACTCGCGGCCGGGTGACCTGCACCGAGGAGGAAGACGATGGCCCCGATCCCCGAGATGGACACGATCTGGATGGACGGCGCGCTGGTCCCCTGGGCCGACGCCAAGGTCCACGTGCTCACGCACGCCCTGCATTACGGCTCGGGAGTCTTCGAGGGCATCCGCGCGTACACGACCGAGCGCGGCGTCGGCGTGCTCCGGCTCACCGAGCACCTCAAGCGGATCGAGCGCTCCGCGAAGCTCTACTACATGCCGGTGCCGTACACGGTCGAGCAGCTCTACGACGCCACGTTCGAGGTGCTCGAGAGCAACAAGCTCGAAGCCTGCTACATCCGCCCGCTGGTCTTCCGCGGCTACGGCGAGATGGGCCTGTTCCCCATGGACGCCCCCGTGCAGGTGATCATCGCCGCGTGGCCGTGGGGCACCTACCTCGGCGAGGAGGGCATCAAGCACGGCGTGCGCGCCAAGACGAGCAGCATCCAGTCGCTCGACCACACGGCGCTGGCCCGCGCCGCCAAGGCCACGGGCCAGTACCTCAACAGCATCCTCGCCAAGATCGAGGTGCTCAACGCCGGCTACGACGAGGCCGTGATGCTCACGGAGCACGGCCACGTCGCCGAAGGCTCGGGCGAGAACATCTTCTGCGTGCGCAACGGCGTGCTCATGACCCCGCCGCCGAGTGACGGCGTGCTGGAGGGCATCACCCGCGACATCATCATGAACGTGGCGGCCAGTGAGGGCATCGAGCTGCAGGAGCGCAGCCTGTCGCGGAGCGATCTCGTGATCGCCGACGAGCTGTTCTACACCGGAACCGCGGCCGAGATCGTGCCGATCCGCGAGGTGGACGATCACCTCATCGGCGAGCCCGGTCCGATGACGCGCCTCATGCAGGAGCGCTTCAAGTCCATCACCGAAGGCCGTGACGAGGAGTTCGGCGACTACATGGAGTACCCGAGGACGTAGTCCGGGCGCCGGCAGTCGCCGGCGCGGGGAGGACCCGATGAACAGTCACCGCGAGCAGCAGGTACAGCTGTACGACACGACGCTCCGCGACGGCATGCAGCAAGAGGGCATGTCCGTCTCGGTCGACGAGAAGGTGCGCATCGCGCTCAAGCTCGACGAGCTCGGCATCGGCTTCATCGAGGGCGGGTTCCCGGCCTCGAACCCCAAGGAGATCGAGTTCTTCCGGAGGATGCGCGACGAGCGGCTGAAGCAGGCAGAGCTCGTCGCCTTCGGCATGACCCGGCGCAAGGGCGCGACGGCCGAGGCCGACGACAGCCTGCGCGTGCTGGCCGAGGTCTTCACGCCCACCGTCGCCATCGTCGGCAAGACGTGGGGCCTGCACCTGAGCAAGGTCATCCGCGTGAGCCGGGGCGAGAACCTGCGCATGATCGACGAGTCGGTGCGGTTCCTGACGGCGCAGGGCAAGCGCGTCGTGTACGACGCCGAGCACTTCTTCGACGCCTGGCGCGACGACCGCGACTACGCGCTGCGCTGCGTGGCCGCGGCCGCCGAGGCGGGCGCCGCGGTCGTCTGCCTCTGCGATACCAATGGGGCGTCGCTGCCGCCGTTCGTCGCGGACGTCGTCCGCGAGGTCACGGCGGCCCTCCCCGGCGCGCTCGTCGGCATCCACGCGCACAACGACAGCGACTGCGCCGTCGCCAGCAGCCTCGAGGCCGTCGAGGCCGGCGCTCGCCAGGTGCAGGGCACCATCAATGGCTACGGCGAGCGCTGCGGCAACGCCAACCTCGTCAGCATCATCCCGGGACTCAAGCTCAAGATGGGCTACCCGGTGGTGAGCGACGGGCAGCTCGAGCGCCTGACCGAGACCTCGCACTTCGTCGCCGATGTGGTCAACGCGGCCGTGTGGACGCACGCGCCCTACGTCGGCCGCTCCGCCTTCGCCCACAAGGGCGGCATGCACGTCGCCGCCGTCGAGAAGGCGCCGCAGACGTTCGAGCACGTCGAGCCCGAGAGAGTCGGCAACGAGGGCCGCATCGTCGTCTCGGAGCTCTCGGGCAAGGGCGCCGTGGTCCGCAAGGCGCAGGAGCTCGGCCTCCAGCTCGAGGGCGACGACGCGCGCGTCGCCAACGTGCTCAGGCGCCTCAAGACGCGCGAGCACGAGGGTTACCACTACGAGGCCGCCGACGCCTCCTTCGACTTGCTGCTGCGCGAGGAGTTGGCGCCGCACGAGCCGCTGTTCCGCCTCGAGAGCTTCCGCGTGATCGTCGAGAAGCGCGAGGACGGCAAGGCGGTGGTCGAGGCGACCATCAAGATCCACGTCGGCGGTGAGCGCATCATCAGCACCGCCGAGGGTAACGGTCCCGTCAACGCCATGGACTCGGCGCTGCGCCAGGCGATCGTCAGCAAGTACCCACATCTCGCCGACATCGAGCTGGTGAACTACAAGGTGCGCATCCTCGACGAGACCAAGGGCACCGGCGCCGTCACTCGCGTCCTGCTGGACGCCAGCGACGGAGAGGACAGCTGGGGCAGCATCGGCGTCAGCGAGAACATCATCGAGGCGAGCTGGGAGGCTCTGGTCGACTCGATCGAGTTCGGGATGCTGCGCGGAGAAGCTACTCGACGCTGACCCTCGTCGGGTGCTTCGGGTCGACGACGACCGGGATGCGGCCGCCGGGCTGGTAGGCGGGTATCTCGAGGCGGTTCATCAGGCACTTCGTCGTCGCCTCGTAGGATTCACCGGTCTCCGGCTGCACCAGCAGCCGCAGCCGGGCCTGCGGGTAGTTGCCCTGGATGGTCACCCCCGTCTCCTCCACGGAGAGGATGACGGCCTCTGTCCGCACTCCTCCGGCACGCAGCCGGTTGTTGCGCACCTCGTCGCGGAAGAAGAACCAGAAGCAGAACGCCGTGACCGCGACGAAGACGGCGACCATGATGGACCCGATGGCGGGAGCGACCACGACGACGAGCGCCCCGCAGCCGACGAACACGACGCCGACGATCACCAGGCTCACCTGGTTGAGGCGTCCCAGACGCCCCCACAGCTCTCTCATGTGGTCCGCTCCCCCTAGAAGACGCCGCTCTCCGCTCAGGGTACGCCTCTCGGGCGTCAAGGCGGCGTTGCGTCCCGAGGGTCGCGCAGCCTAGTCGCCGCTCGGTGAGCGTACCGCCTCGGGGGTCCGCCGCGTGGAGGCTCGTCGTCCCGTGCGGAGGCGTTCGTAGCCCAGCGCCAGAAGGTGGCTGGCGACGAGGACGGGCACCGCAAGAAGCGCCGCCTGCCACGAGGCAAGGTCGTACACGCCGAAGACGATCGCCAGCCAGCCGATGAGCACCCACTGGATCAGGTAGACGGCGGTGATGCTCCGGCTCAGCGAAGTCAGATACCGTGGGACCAGGACCCAGGAGAGGCGCCGGTCCAGCCACCACAGGAGGGGCAGCCAGAGCAGCACGAAGCCCGCCAGCAGCAACTGCACCGGCAGGCCGCTGCGGTAGTAGTCGCCAAAGGCGAGGATCCCGCCCGGACCGGGAGCGCACGCCAGGAGCGCGACGCCGGCCAGAGCGGCGCAGCAGCCCGCGAGCGCCCAGCCCCGCATCAGTCGAGGCGCGGAGGTCGCCCGGGCGGCGAACCCGGCCAGCGCGAGGCCCAGCAGCGGGTAGGCGAGCCACGGGAAGAGCGGGAACGACACCCACTCGCCGAGTCCCCAAAGCGGATCGAGGGCGACGTTCCCGCCGCCGACTCCCCACAGGAGCGGCGCGACGATCGCCACCGCCGCCGCCAGCGCCAGGACGAGGCGCGGGTCGCGCACGTACCGCTTGACCGGCCCGAGGACGATCAGCGAGAGGCCGGCGAGCTGGAGGATGTCGATCTCGAAGAGCGGCCCCCACCAGCTGCCGCCGAAGAGCTCGAGGATGTCCGCGTCGCCGGCCACCAGCAGCGGCAGCGAGAAGCGCAGCAGGTTGAGCAGGTAGCCCAGCGCGAACAACTGCAGGCCACGCACGACGCCGCTCCGCATCCCGGTGCGCGACGAGCTGCCGAAGAGGAAGCCCATCGCGACCATGAACACCGGCGCGGCTGGGGCGGTGCCGAGGAGCAGGAACGTGACGCCGAGCGCCGAGTCTTCGCCGGAGCCCACGGCGAACAGCAGCTGGACGTGCTGGAAGACCATGCAGATGATGGCCAGGCCACGCGCCAGGTCGAGGAAGCGGAGCCGCCCGCCGGTCGTGACCAGAGGTCCGAACCGGCGCTCGCCGCTCTGGGGCACGTCGCTCACGATGCCCGCGGCCGGCGTTCGCGCATGAGCAGCCAGGCGACCGTCGCCGTCACGACCATCACCGCCGCGCCGATCAGCATCCTCACCCCGAACGCGGTGTCGAAGGCCGAGGCAGCCACTTTCAGGACGCCGGGCAGGCCCTCCACGGCGGGTGGCTGACCCGAGAGCAGGGACGCATTGAGGGCGGAGAGCGTGGTGTACGCGTCCTGGCTGCTCACGCCCTCCGCCGTGAGGCCGGCGACGATGCCGCTCGCCGTGAGCCGCCCGATCAGTACGGTCGTGAGGATCATGCCCAGCGAGTAGCCGAGCTGGCCGATCGTCAGGCGCGAGGAGGTGACCGCTCCGTAGGCGTCCGCCGGCGCGGCGTCGACGATGAGCTGCGCCTGAGCGGTGAGCGCCGCGTTCACCCCGTAGCCGATGAGCAGCGAGCCCGGCAGGATCACCCAGTAGGGCGAGCTCTGGCCGACGGGCAAGAGGGCGACGAAGCCCACCGCCGCGACGAGCGCGTTCAGCACGATGACGCGACGCGGTGGAGTACCGGCGCTCAGGCGCCGCCCCGCCACCAGCCAGGCGACGGCCCCGACGAGATAGAACGGCTGCAGTCCCAGCGTGGCGGCGAGCACGGAATCCTGCTTCACGTACTGCAGGTAGGCGCTGAGGCCGAGGACCGGCGCCGCGTAGGCCGCGTTGACGAAGATGCCGACGAGCACCGCGGCCATGAAGGGACGCGAGCGGAACAGCCGCACCGGGAACGCCGGAGTGCGCCGGCGAAGCTCGACCAGCGCCCAGGTCACGAGAAGGAGGACACCTCCCGCGACGAGAGCCCAGGCGAGGATGCTTCCGGGAGCGCTCCCCACGGCGAGCAGGCCCGAGATCACGGCTGCGAGGCCGAGCCCGATGAGGGCCAGTCCGGGCATATCCACCGGCCCCGAGCCGATGGGCGGCGTGCGCGGGAGCAGGCGTGGGGTCAGCAGCGCGCTGAGCGCGCACATCGCCGGGACGACGAGGAACAGCCAGCGCCAGTCCACGTCCGCGAGCATGCCGCCGGCGATGCTGCCGGCGGTGGCGAACACGATGCTGTACATGCCCCAGAGTCCCAGCGCCTTGCCGAGGCACGCCGGCGGCGCGACGACCTTCACCAGCGCGTAGGTCGCGGTCAGCATCACCCCGAAGGCGACGCCGGCGACGAAGTTGCCGGCCAGATACACCATCCCCGACGGGATGAGGACGATGGCCAGACACGCCACGGCGGCAAGGAGATACGACCACTGGAGGATGCGCCGCCGTCCGAGCCTGTCGGCGGCGACGCCCGCGGCCACGGCGGTGGCGGCGATGGCCAGGCTGGTGGAGGCGGCGGACGCGCTGCGGACGAGGGAGCTGAGGCCCAGGTCCGCGGTGGCCGAGGGGAGGGACACGGCGGAGAGACAGACGCCGGTCGACATCATGGCCGCCACCCAGCCGAGCAGCACGATGGCGAGATGAGCAGACCGCGACAGGATCGCGTCCGCTGCTCCGCCAGGCTCGTCCAGTGCCGCCTTCAGCGCGTCCCCTTTCGCCGCGTCGTAGGATGCCTCCCCAGCGGCATCCTACAGGGGACGGGTTCAGCCGGCGCGTGGGGGACGATCGCGCCGCCCGCGCGTGGCCGCGCTCAGAGGGCGCCGTCGATGAACTCGATGGAGCATGCGGCGGGGAGGAAGACCCCGGCTGTGGCCTCCACGCTCTTGAGGACGGCCGCCGGGACCACGCAGCTCGTGCGGCAGCAGTGCTTTGCGGCGGCCGCATAGGTCAGCGTCTCGTTCATGGGGCGGGAGAGCTCCACGCCGGCATCGACCGCGCGCAGGTCCTCGGCGAGGGCCGTGATGTGCTCGCAGGTGGTCGTGAACGACAGGGCGATCTCGGATGGCCCGGTCTTGGACGCCTCGATCGACGTCTCCTCGCCGCAGATCCCCGCCTGCACCCAGCACATCGACATGGCGTCCTCCCTGGTCGGCGCCCGGCGACGGGCCCCGGTCTCGATTCCCATCGCAGTATACCCCCATGGGTATATGAATGAGCCTTGCTCCCTGCTCACAGGGGCACAGGCCTGCGGCCGGCAGGCAAGGCTGCTCAAATGTTCCAAATAGCGCTCGCAAACTCCAGTCCCACAAGGCCGTCGTCGATAGCAGTAGATACGACTCTATTCGTATCGGCGGTGCCGGCCGCCCGCGATCAATAGGAGGAGTAGCCATGTACGCGCGAGGCGGCAAGGAATCCACCGAGCCACTGAGTAGAGGCCGAGCGCCTCGTCGCAGCCGCGGGCCGCTCGCGGCAGCGCTGCTGGTGGTCCTGATGCTCTGCTGTCTCCTCGCGGCAGCCGCTTCTGCCGGCCCGGCCGTGAAGCCCGCCAAGCCCACCGCAAAAGCTCCCAAGGGAACCATCAAGTCCGCCCAGCCGACCTTCAAGTGGACCAAGGCGCACCGCGCCGCCAAGTACGAACTGCGCGTCTACAAGGGCAAGAAGCTGCTCCTCAAGAGGACCGGCATCAGCAAGCGTTCGTGGAAGTGCCGCGAGGTGCTGCCGAGCGGCGTCGGCCTCTCCTGGAAGGTCCGCGGCACGCGCACCCATCACCGCGGTGCCTGGAGCAAGAGCCTGAGGTTCACCGTTCTGCCACCCGACGCGTCCAAGACCCTCACCGCCTTCGGCTTCACGTCCCCGCCCGCGACCGGCGTCATCAATGAGACCCTGCACACCGTAGCCGTGACCGTGCCCTTCGGCACGGACCGCAGCGCCCTGGTCGCGACTTTCGCCACAACCGGGGCGTCGGTCGCCGTGGGCGCAGCGCCGCAGGTCAGCGGCGTGACGGCCAACGACTTCACGAGCCCGCGCACCTACACGGTCACCGCGGCAGATGCCTCCACTCAGGCATACGTGGTCACCGTGACCGCGGCCACCGACCCTGGGCCCGGCCCGAGCTCGGCCAAGGCGATCACCGCGTTCTGCTTCCAGGGCCTGACTCCGGCGGTCACCGGCACCGTCACGGAGGCGGGCCACACCATCGCCCTGACCGTGCCTTTCGGCACCGACGTGACCGCCCTGGCGGCGACCTTCACGACGACCGGAGCCTCGGTCAAGGTCGGCGCCGTCGCCCAGGTGAGCGGCACGACGGCCAACGACTTCACGAGCCCCGTCACGTACACGGTGACGGCGGAAGACGCCACGAACCAGGACTACGTCGTCACGGTGACGGTCGCCGCAGCCGCGATCGGCCAGGACTACGGCGGCGGCAAGATCGCGTACATCGATGGCACCGGAGTGCACGGCCTGATTGCCGCCGCGGCTGACCAGACCCCGGCCGACACAGGCATCCAGTGGTCGACCGTACCGAACTGGTACCTGTCCGTGCCGGGCGCGCTCGGCACCGCCATCGGCACGGGCGCCGCCGACACGGACGCCATCATCGCCCAGAACGACGCCGGTACCACCTACGCGGCCGGCGTCGCCCGCGCCTACACGGGAGGTGGCTACACGGACTGGTTCCTGCCCAGCAAGGACGAGCTCAACCAGCTGTACCTCAACCGCGTCGCGATCGGTGGTTTCCACACCGACTTCCCCTACTACTGGAGTTCCTCCCAGAACCTCGACAAGACCGCGTGGCACCAGGACGTCGACGACGGCAGCCAGTACCCCAACGACTACAAGAGCGACGCGTTCAGGGTGCGCGCGGTCCGCTCCTTCTGAGCGGTTGCGAGTCCGGCAAGCGAACCGGCGGGCGGGAGCATCGGCCCCCTCCCTCCGGCTCACTCCGTCCCTCCGGCAACGTACAATGTCACCCAAGGTCGCCGCCCGGCGACCAAGCGGGGTCAGGAGGGGTCCTTGGCTGCGAAACGCGCGAAGAAGGGCAGCGGCAGCGAGCCTCTCGGCTTCGAGCAGAAGCTCTGGGCCGCGGCCGACAAGATGCGCGGCCACATGGACCCGGCCGAGTACAAGCACGTGGCGCTCGGCCTCATCTTCCTCAAGTACATCTCGGACGCGTTCGAGGAGAAGCACTCGGCACTGCTGGCGGAGGCCGAGGAGGAGGCCGCCAGGAGCCTTGCGGCCGGCGGCCCCGGCGAGTCCGGCGTCGACCCCGAGGATCGCGACGAGTACCTCGCCGACAACGTCTTCTGGGTGCCGCGCGAGGCGCGCTGGTCGCACCTGCAGGCGAGCGCCAAGCAGCCCGAGATCGGCAAGCTCATCGACGACGCCATGGTGGCGATCGAGCGCGAGAACCCGAGCCTCAAGGGCGTGCTGAGCAAGGACTACGCCCGCCCGACCATCGACAAGACGCAGCTCGGCGAGCTTATCGACCTCATGAGCACCATCGCCATGGGCGACGCGGAGAGCCGCAGCAAGGACCTGCTCGGCCGCGTCTACGAGTACGTCCTCGGGCGCTTCGCCAGCGCCGAGGGCAAGGGCGGCGGCGAGTTCTACACGGCGCGCTGCGTGGTCAAGCTGCTGGTCGAGATGATCGAGCCGTTCAAGGGCCGGGTCTACGACCCCTGCTG
>CAIYOD010000142.1 GCA_903927755.1 uncultured Thermoleophilia bacterium
CGGCCGGCCGCGACGCCGCTTCAGTCGGCGTCGGCGAGAAGCGCGTAGATGCTCTTGCGGGCCGTGCGCAGGATCTCGAGCGCCTTCTGTACGTCGTCGGCCGATCCGGCGATAGCGACCTGCTTGACGGCGGCGCCGAGTTGCATGGTGGCTTGACGCAGCGCGAAGCGCGGGTCCTGCGGACCGCCCTCACCGAACGGCGAGTCACCGAGACGCTCCTTGACGGCGGCCGCCTCGGCGGCGCCGGCCTCGGTGAGCGAGAACACGCGCTTGCCCTCGGCCTCTTCGCCCTTGATCAGCGCCTGGTCTTCAAGCAACTGGAGCGTGGGGTACACCGATCCCGGGCTCGGACGCCACGCTCCGCCGCTGCGTTGCTCGAGTTGCTGCATGATCTGGTAGCCGTGCATCGGCTGGTCGGTGAGCGCCAGCAGGATCGCCGCACGGACGTCGCCGCGCTTGGCACGTGCCCAGGGACCGCGGCCGTGACCGGGACCGCCGAACCCGGGACCGCCGAACCCGGGACCGAAGCCCGGGCCGTGACCGCGTCCGCGACCTTTGCCCTCACCCTTGCCTTTGCCCTGGCCCTTGCCCTGGCCCTTGCCCTGGCCGCCACCCTCGCCGGAGCCGCCGGAGCGGAACCGACCCTGGCCGCACTCGCCGCCGGGGCCGCAGGCGCGCCGGCGGCGCCCCTGATCTTCAGTGTGAGGTCCGCGTCCGCGGCCCTCCGTGTCCTGTGATCCGAACATGTCGTCCTCCTTGGACGTTCATAAACGCTGTAACACGATATATCGTAATGCATCGTTTCAGAATGTCAAGCGTCAGGCGTTCGCCTTCCTGTAGAATCCCGTGGCCATGATCCGGTACCTCGACACCCGCGGCGCCATCGACGCGCCTCGCACATTCACCGAGGCGATCCTCGAGGGCATCGCTCCGGGAGGCGGCCTCTTCGTCCCCGAGCGCTTGCCGCGGTTCACCGTGGAGCAGATCCTCGCGCTGGCCGATGTGCCGTACCACGCGCGCGCGGCGGCGGTCTACGAGGCCTTCGGCCTCGACGTCACCGCCGCCAAGACACGCGAGATCGCGGCGCGGGCCTACGGCCCGAACTTCGACGTACCCGAGATCGCCCCGGTCCGCGAGGTGGCCCCGGGGCGGCACGTCCTCGAGCTCTGGCACGGCCCCACGCTGGCCTTCAAGGACATGGCCCTGCAGTGCATGCCGCTGTACTTCAGCGAAGCGCTCGAGCAGGCGCACGCCAAGGGCGCGACCGATCTGGATTTCCTCATCCTGGTCGCGACCAGCGGCGATACCGGCGTGGCGGCGCTCAACGGCTTCGCCGATCGCGCCCACACCCGCATCTGCGTCTACTATCCCGACGCCGGCGTCTCCGCCCTGCAGGAACTGCAGATGGTCACTCAGCCGGGCGACAACCTCACCGTGTTCCGCCTGGGCGGCGACTTCGACGACTGCCAGAGCTCCGTCAAGGCGGTCTTCGACGACGCCGGCTTCGCGACCGAGCTGGCCGAGCGCCATCGCCTTTCGCTGAGCTCGGCCAACTCCATCAACTGGGGCCGCCTGCTCCCGCAGATCGTCTACTACATGAGCGGCTACGCCGACCTCGCCGCCCGCGGGGCCGTCGCCGCCGGCGCCCCCATGGACGTCTGCGTCCCCACCGGCAATTTCGGCAACATCCTCGCCGCCTGGTACGCCAGGGACATCGGCGTCCCCATCGGCCGCTTCCTCTGCGCCAGCAACAGCAACAACGTGCTCTACGACTTCCTCACGAGCGGGGTCTACGACATCGCCGCCCGCTCGCTGGTCAAGACGCCCTCGCCGTCCATGGACATCCTCATCTCGTCCAACCTCGAGCGGCTGCTGTACGACCTCACCGGCGACCCGGCGCGCATCGCCGGCTGGATGAAGGACCTCAAGGAGAAAGGCCGCTTCACGGTCGACGACGAGACTCGCGACACGCTGCGCGAATCGTTCATCGGCGCGTGGGTCGACAACGACACCTGCCTGCAGGTGATCGGCCGCGTGCAGCGCGAGCAGGGGTACCTGCTCGATCCTCACACGGCCGTCGCCTGGGAGGCCGCCGAGCGGCTTGCCGGCGACGCGCCGGTGCTCATCGCCAGCACCGCGCACTGGAGCAAGTTCGCGGCGGACGTGGTGCGCGGCCTCACCGGCGTGCCGGCCGGTGCGCCGGTGCCCGGCGGCGCCGACGACCTCGAGCTGCTCGACAGGGTCGTCGACCTCTCGCCCGGCGCGAGCGTGCCGCCGCAGCTGCGCGCCGTGCGCGCCCGGCCACGGCGCTTCGACGCACGCGTCGAGGCCGGCCGCGAGCCGGTAGAGGCCAGCCTCAGAGAATGGCTCGCCGGCTCCTGACGGCCGGCCGCCCACCACGACGACTCCCAAGGAGACCCCGTGAGCGAACACTACAAAGGTCAGGGCGTGGGCTGGATCCACTTCGCCGGGATCTTCTACATCGTCGCCGCCATCTTCAACGGCATCGCCGCCGTCTCGGTCCTGACCAAGGGCGAGCTGTTCGACGACAGCAAGCTCGTCGTCTCGGACCTGAAGACGTGGGGCTGGATCTTCATCGTCATCGCCGTCGTGCAGCTGATCGCCGGCATCACGGTGCTGATGCGCCTTCGCACGGCACGCGTGCCGGCCATCGTCATCGCCGTGATCGGCATGGTGGCCTGGTTCGTCGCCTGGTCGATCCTGCCGTTCTGGGGCCTCGTGATGATGATCCTCTACGGCCTCATCATCTACGCCCTCGTGGCGTTCCACGAGTATTTCGAGTGATGCCGGGGCAGCGCCGTTCGGCGCTGCCCTCAAACGAACGAGCCGCCGGGACTGATCAGCCGGCCGGTTCCACCTTCGCGCCGGGCGGACCGACGGCGGGCGGGCCCTCCTCGTCGGACGCCGGCGGCGAAGCGCCTCCGGCGTCCTCGGCCACCGGCTGGTCGTCGAAGAGGCCGGCCTCCTTGAGCTGGCGATAAGCGTCGACGCCGATCTTGACGAACGGCGCCGCGAAGATGCCGCCGAGCGCGCCGGCCAGGATCGCCCCGCCGGTGGTCGCGAACAGCACCACCAGGCCGCTCAGCTTGAGTGACGCGCCCAGGGCGAACTGCGAGATCACCGTCTGCAGCGGCCCGTTGGCGATGAGTACGAAGATGAGCATCCAGATGGCATCCTTGAGGCCGCCCGTGCCGAGCGCGATGAGCACCGCGAACGCCCCACCGATGAACGCCCCGAACATCGGGATGTAGTTGGTGAGCCACTGGACCACGAAGATCGTGAACGCCAGCGGCACGCCGATGACGAACGCGCCGGCGCCGACCACGGCCCCGTTGAAGACGCCGATGAGCGTGCTGCCCCAGATGTAGCCGCGCAGGAACCGGGCGCTGTTGGCCAGGATCGAGTAGCCGACCGGCGGCGGCACCGGCCCCATGTGCTCGGAGGCCCAGCGGCCGATCCGGCGGCCGCCGATGAGGACGTACACCAGGATGTTGAGGCCGATGAAGGCGGCGAAGGCGAACGTCGCCAGCGTGCTGATGCCCTGTAGCGCGCCGCCGAAGACCCCGGTCGCCCAGCTTGAGACGCTGCCGCTGAGCGTCTTCTTGGCCGAGTCGATGAAGTTCGGGTCGATGTTCAGCTTCTGGAGCGTGTCGTTGATCCAGTCGACCGCCACCTGGATCTGATTCTCGATGGTCGGCCACTGCTGGATGATGCCGACCGTCATGAGGGCGAGGAGCCCGAAGCCGCCGACCACGATGAGCACCGTCATGATGAGCGCGCCCCAGGTGCGCCCGATGTGATGACGCTCGAGCCAGTCCACCACCGGCAGGAACGTGGCGCCCAGAAGGATCGCGAACAGCGTGGGCACGACGAGCGTGGCCAGCGCGTGGAGTGCGTAGGCCACCCCGATGAGGACGATGACGATCCCGATGGTGTACCAGCTGGCGATGCCGATTCGTTTGAACCAGTCGGGGATGAAGCCGCCGGCGAACGGCCGCGGCTCGCCGGGATCCGGCGGCGCGGCCACGGCCTCCGGCGTCTCGGGTGCGCCGCCCCTCTTGAACAGCTTCACGCTGACCCCCTGCTGAGCTCGCCGGCCGGTCCGGCGTGCCGCCATCCTACATGTTGGCCGTGCGGCCGGGGACTGCGGTAGGCTCGCACGCATGGTGACCGTACCGGACAGCCGGCCGTGGGAGCACGCGGGCGTCCGCGTCGTGGGCGGGCGGCTGCTCGTCGCGGGACGCGACGCAGAGGGTCTCGCCCGCGAGCACGGCACGCCGCTGTACGCGTTCGACGTCACGCGCGTCGCGGAGCAGGCGCGCGCACTGCGGGACGCGCTCGCGCGCGCCGGCCTCACGCCGCGGGTGCGCCTGGCGCTCAAGGCGCAGCGCGCACCGGAGGTCCTCGCCACGCTGCGCGCCCTCGGCGCGCCGGGCTCGCCCGGCGCGGTCGGGATCGACGCCTGCTCCCCGGGCGAGGTGCGACACGCCCTCGACAACGGATTCACCGCGGCGGAGATCAGCTTCACCGGCACCAACGTCTCGGAGCGCGACCTCGACGTCATCGCGCCGGCCGGCGTGCACGTGAACCTCGACCTGCTCAGCCAGATCGAGCGCTACGGCCGCCGCTGCCCAGGCAGGACCATCGGCCTGCGCGTCAACCCGCGGAGCGGCGTCATGCGCGGGCATGCCGAAAGCCTGTACAGCGGCGCCCGGCCGACCAAGTTCGGCATCTACGAAGAGGACCTGGGAGCCGCCCTCGAAGCCGCGCGTCGGCACGGCCTCATCGTCGACACGCTGCACGTCCATCTCGCCAATGGCATGCTGGACGACGAGCTGCCCGCGTTCGACGCCGCCCTCGAGCCTGTGACGCGGATGGCGGAGACGCTGCTCGGGGCCGGGTGTCCGCTGCGGGAGGTCAACGTCGGCGGCGGCCTCGGCACGCCGCTGCACGCCGGCGAGCGGCCGCTCGACCTCGACGCCTACGCCGCCATCCTCGCCCGCCGCTTCACCGCGCTCGGCGTGGCCGTCGGCGCGGAGCCGGGCGAGTTCCTCGCCAACGAGTGCGGCGTCCTCCTCGCCGAGGTGGTCAGCGTGGAGGAGCGCCTGGGCGCCACGTTCGTCGGCCTGGACGCCGGCTGGAACATCATGAACGACGCCTACGTCTACGGCCACAGGCTGCAGGCCATGGTCGCCGCGCGCGCCGACGCTCCAGGCAGAGGCGAGGTGACGCTCGCGGGTCACATCAACGAGGGCAACGACATCTTCGCCGCCGGCGAGCCGTTTCCGGAGGTGCACGAGGGGGACATCGTGGCGTTCGTCTCGGTCGGCGGCTACTGCCCGGGCATGTGGACTGACCACTGCCTGAGACCTCGGGCGAGCATGCTGTACTTCGGCGAGAGGATCTGAGGGCGGCCGGGCCTCGCCGGGACGCCGGCCGGCGCGTCGCGGCCTCGCCGGCGACCCGCATGCGGCCCTTCAGGGACCCCGGGTGAGCAGGCCTACCGCGTACGCGAAGTTCGCGCCGGCGATCACCGCAAGCACCAGAGCGCCAGCGTGCCGCCCGGTGGTCCAGGCGGCGACGGAGAGAAGCGTGAACATGATGCCGCCGCCGAGCATCATGAACATGACCAGATCCCCGCCGTAGCGCACCTGTCCCCCCTTCGCCGCCGAAGCGGCCCGTGCCGCCGCGCGCGTAGAGTCTGTCCCCGACTGCGGCCGGCGGCAAGCCTGCCGGTTGCGGGCCGCACGGCCGGACGGCACACTCAGAGACACGCGGAGGACCCCGGAGGAGGCACCATGACGACGCCCGACTGGACGCGCGTGCTGGACGACCTGGCGAGAGCCGGGTGGACGGCGCGCGTCGTCGCGGCCGGGCGCATGGACGACCTCAGGGGCAGAGTGGCCGGGGTCCTCGCCTCCGGCGAGCTGCCCGGCCCCACCGCCGAGCACCTCGGCGAGGAGGTGGCCTTCACGTGGCCGGCCGAGCTGCCGCAGGCGCGCTCGGTCGTCGTCGCGGCGACGCCGCGGCCGCTCACGCGCGCGACGCTCAGCGTCGGCGGAGCGGAGCGCGAGATCGTCGTGCCGCCGCACTACGCCGGCTACCACACGGTGCCGGACGGACTCGCCGTGGCGCTGGCGGCGGCGCTGGCGCCCACCGGCCACACCGCCGCGCGCTTCGAGCCGCCGCTCAAGACGCTCGCCGCCTGCTCGGGGCTGGCGCGCTACGGCCGCAACAACATCACCTACGTCCCGGGGCTCGGCAGCTACCTCATGCTGGCCGCGTGCGCCACGGACGCGCCGCCGCCCGCGGACTCCGTCTGGGGCGAGCCGCGGCAGCTCGATCGCTGCGAACGCTGCAGCGCCTGCCTGCGAGCCTGCCCCGGCGGAGCCATCCGCGCCGACAGGTTCCTCCTGCAGACCGACCTCTGCCTGACCACCGTGAACGAGGACGAGGCGCCGTTTCCGGACTGGGTGGACCCCGCCTGGCATCACTGTGCCGTGGGCTGCCTGCGCTGTCAGCAGTCGTGCCCGGAGAACGCCGGCGTCGAGCTGCGCATCGCACCGCCGGAGTCGTTCGACGCGGCGGAGTCGGCGGCCATCCTCGCGGCGACGCCGGCCGACGGAATCGGCGCCGGGACCCGCGAGAAGCTCTCCCGCTGCGGCCTGGACTACTCGCCGGCCCTCATCGCCCGCAATCTGACCGCCCTGCTCGGCGTCTGAGGAGCGGGCCACCGCCTTCCGCGGCTAAGGCAGGCCCCGCGCGGGAACCATCAGCGTGTGGAGGTCCGTTCTCGCGCTCGCGCGCGGAAACGGCCGGAGCCTTGGGAAGGGAGCGGTGATGGCACATCCCATCGTCCTCGGCTACGACGGCTCGGCCTGCTCGGCCGCGGCGCTCGATGAGGCCATCGAGTTGAGCCGTGACACCAGCGGCGCCACCGTCATCCTCGTCTACTGCCACGAGCCGCCGCCCGGGTTGAGCTGCGCGCTCGACCGCGGCTGCGCCGCCGCCAGGGAGCTGCGCGACTATGAGCGACGCGTGGAGGCAGAGGTGGAGCCGATGCTCCGCCACGCGGCCGACCGTGTGCGCGCCGCCGGCGTCGAGCCCGAGGTCCTGCTGGTCTGGGACGACCCGGCGCGGGCGCTCGAGGCCGTCGCGCACGAGCATGGTTCGCACGTGATCGTCGTCGGCTCGCACGGCGAAGGGCCGATCGCCGGGATGCTCGGCCGGCACACGCCGTTCGAACTGCTGCACCACTCGGACGTGCCGGTGCTGGTGGTGCCGCACCGGCACTGACTGAGGCGCGCGAACCCGGCCGCCTGCAGGGCACGCGGTCTCGCGAAGCGCGCGAGATCCGTTACTGCGTCTCGCGCGCGAACCCACGCACGGCGTTCACCGCCGCCTGCCAGCGCCGGCGCACGTCACCAACGCCGGCCTCCGGCGCCGGTGAGAAGGTCCTGCCGGCGCTCCAGAGTCCCTCGACCTCTTCTTCGCTCTCCCACACACCGGTCGCCAGACCGGCCAGCCAGGCGGCGCCGAAGGCGGTCGCCTCGGGCTGGCCCGCCCGAGTGACGGGCACGCCGAGCAGGTCGGCCTGGAACTGCAGCAGCAGGTCGCTCGCCGCCGCGCCGCCGTCGGCCCGCACCTCCGCGGGCTGCACCCCGGCGCCGTCAGCCTCGGCCTCGTACAGGTCGGCGACCTGGAAGGCGATGCCCTCGAGCGTAGCGCGGGCGATGTGCGCCGCGGTGGTCCCGCGCGTGAGTCCGAAGATGCCGCCCCGCGCGTAAGGGTCCCAGTGCGGAGCGCCGAGACCGGCGAGCGCCGGGACGAACACGGCGCCGTCGCTCGACGGCACGCTCTGCGCCAGCGTGGTGGCTTCGGCGCCGCTGCCGACGATGCCGAGACCGTCGCGCAACCACTGCACGGCCGCCCCGCCGATGAAGACGCTGCCCTCGAGGGCGTACGTGCGCCGGCCGTCGCGCTGCAGCGCGACCGGGCTGACGAGGCCGGGCGGCGCCGACGGAGCCTCGTCGCCGGTGTGCAGAAGGAGGAAGCAGCCCGTGCCGTAGGTGACCTTGATCATGCCGCGGCGCGTGCAGGCCTGGCCGAAGAGCGCGGCCTGCTGGTCGCCGGCCAGGCCGGCGATGGGGACGGCCGCGCCGAGCAGCGCCGGGTCGGTCTCGCCGATCACGCCGCTGCTGTCGACGACCTCCGGGAGCAGCGCCCGCGGCACGCCGAAGAGCGCGAGCAGCTCGTCGTCCCAGACCCCCTCGCGGATGTCGTAGAGCAGCGTCCGCGAGGCGTTGGTCGCGTCGGTCACGTGGCGGCGCCCGCCGCTCAGCCGCCACGCCATCCACGAGTCGACCGTGCCGAAGGCGAGTTCGCCGGCCTCGGCGCGTTCGCGCACGCCGGGCACGTTGTCGAGCAGCCAGCGCAGCTTGGTGCCGGAGAAGTAGGGATCGAGCAGCAGCCCCGTCTTGCGCCGGACCAGCGCCTCGGCGCCGGCGGCGCGGAGCTCCTCGCAGAAGTCCGCGGTGCGCCGGTCCTGCCAGACGATGGCCGGCGCGACCGGCTCCGACGTGACCCGGTCCCACACGATCGTCGTCTCACGCTGGTTGGCGATGCCGATGCCTGCGATGGCCGAGGCGGACACGCCGGCCTTCTCGAGGGCGCCGCGGGCGGTGGCCAGCTGCGCCTGCCAGAGCGCCTCGGCGTCCTGCTCGACCCAGCCCGGCCTGGGGGTGCTGAGGCCGGCCTCCTGCTGGGCGCTCGCGAGGACGGCGCCGGAGGCGTCGATCACGAGCGCTCGTCCGCTCGTGGTCCCCGTGTCCAGCGCCAGCACCAGCTTGCCCGTCGTCTCGCCCATGGCCGCCCTCCGTCCGTCGCCGCTCCGGCGCCAGGCCGCGAGCGTCCTCCTGCTGGCCCGCATGATACCCGCTGCCACGGCCGTGCAGGGCCCGACGGCGCGGCGGGGCGAGCCTGACTCCGGCGAACGGCCAGCCTCCGACTAGGTAGCTCACGATGACGTCCATCAGGTGAACACCCCATTTGTGAGCGTCACTACAAACTTCATCCGCATCGCAGGGGTACAGTGAACAAGAAAGGAGTCGCATGTGAATGCGACCCACAGAGCTCGTGGAAGGAGGAGCCATGGGCTGGAGGAAGATCCTCGAGGCGGAGCACCGGTTGATGCTCGAGGTCGCCGAGGCGGCCGAGGCCGAGTGCCGGCACATCGAGCTCACCGGCACCGTCCGCACGGACCTCGTCGGGGACATGATCGGGTTCTTCCGCTACTTCGGCGACGGGCTGCACCACCCCAAGGAGGAGGCCCTGCTGTTCGCGCGCTGCCACCGGCGAGGGATGACCGACGACGACGAGCCTCTCGAGCAGATGATCGGCGAGCACGAGTGGTGCCGCGTCAAGCTCGACGGGCTGGAGCAGGACCTCGAGCGTCTCGACTTCGGCGACAAGGCGGCGGCCCTCGGCTACGCCGCCCGTCTGCGGGAGTACCTCGAGGTCGCCCGCTGCCACGTCGAGGTCGAGGAGGCGGTGTTCTTCGACACGGCCCAGCACTACCTCACCGAGAGCGACCGGCGCGAGCTCACCGAGGAGTTCGAGGCGGTGCACTGGGACGAGATCGAAGAGGGCGTGGCGTCCTACTGGGAGGATCTGGCCCACAAGCTCTGGATCGCGGAGACGCAGTAGCCGGCGTTCGACGCTCCTCCAGACGGGCTCGCGACAGGAGAAGTGCCCGGGGTCGCGGCCTCGTCATCCGGCGGGGCCGTGACCGGAGCAGGTGTCAGCTCCAGGCCGCGGCCCCGTCACTCAGGAACTCATGCATGTCGTCGGCGGCCTTGCGCGCCGCGCCCATGGCGAGGATCACGGTAGCGGCGCCGGTGACGATGTCTCCGCCGGCCCACACCTTCGGCACGCTGGTCCTGCCGGAGTCCGAGAACGTCCTGATGTAGCCGCGCTCGGTGCGCTCGAGGCCGCGGGCGTCCTCGAAGAGGGCCCGGTTGGGGCCGGCGCCCACTGCCACGACGACCATGTCGACGTCGATCATGAAGTCCGACTTCAGGAGGGGGACGGGACGGCGACGACCGGAGTCGTCGGGCTCGCCGAGCTTCATGCGCACGCAGCGCATCTCGCGCACCCAGCCCTGCTCGTCGCCCTCGTAGGCGATGGGGCTGGTGAGGTACTCGAAGCGCAGACCTTCCTGCTCGGCGTGCTCGATCTCCTCCTCCCGCGCCGGCATCTCCGCGCGCGTGCGCCGGTAGACGATACTGACCTCGCGCGCGCCCATGCGCAGAGCGGTGCGCGCACAATCCATGGCCACGTTGCCGCCGCCGACCACCGCGACCCGGGTGCCCAGGGGCGCCGGCGTGTCGTACTCGGGGAACAGGTACGCCTTCATGAGGTTCACGCGCGTGAGGTACTCGTTGGCGGAGACGACGTTGCAGAGGTTCTCGCCGGGCAGACCCATGAACCCGGGCAGACCTGCCCCCGTCGCCACGTACACGGCGTCGAAGCCCAGGTCGAAGAGCTCCGTGAGCCCGTAGAGCTTGCCGACGATGCTGTTGAGCTCGAACTTGACGCCCAGGTGCCGCAGGTTGCCGGTCTCGGCCTCGACGATCGCCTTCGGCAGCCGGAACTCGGGGATGCCGTAGACCAGCACGCCCCCGGGGCTGTGCAGCGCCTCGAAGATGGTGACGCTGTGGCCCTTGCCGGCCATGTCCGCAGCCATGATGAGGCCGGCTGGGCCGCTGCCCACGACGGCGACGCGGCAGCCGGTCTTCGCCGCCCGCGGCGGCAGCGTCACCTGGTCGGTCTCGCGCTCGAAGTCGGCGGCGAACCGCTCGAGCGCGCCGACCGCTAGCGGCTCGCCCTTGTTGCCCAGCAGGCACTCCCGCTCGCACTGGTCGTCCTGCGGGCAGACGCGCCCGCAGATGGCCGGCAGCGCGTTCTTCTCGCGGATGCGCCGGGCCGCGCCGGCGAAGTCGCCCGCGGCCACCAGGCCGACGAACCCGGGGATGTCGACACCGACAGGGCAGCCGTCGACACACGTCGGCTTCTTGCACTGCAGGCAGCGGCTCGCCTCAGCCACAGCCAGCTCGCTATCGTAGCCGTAGCTGACCTCCTGGAAGTTGCGCACGCGCAACTTCGGGTCCTGCTCCGGCTTCTTCTGACGCGGCGCTCCCGCCAGGATCTTGGCGCGCGTCCTCTTCGGCACGCCATGCCAGTGACACTCTGCGCGCGTGCAGCAGGAGAGCGGTGCAACGCGCGTGCGCAGAGACACGTCGATGGTGAACACGCGCGATTCGCACTCGTCGCACAGGCCCTCCGCTTCGATGAGCGAGGCGTGGCAGTGCGGGCACAGCACGTCGGTCGCGACCGCGTCACCGGTCCAACAGGATGAGCAGACGCGCTCGAACTCCTCCAGCCGTGGGTTCACAAGAAGGTCGCAGGCGACGTCCCCGACCTCCACGTCGAGGCCCACCCAGATACGCTTCGTGTTCTCGTCGTACAGGTTGAGGGCGGCATGACAGTGCGGGCAGAAGCTCGCGAGGTCTCCCTGCTGGGCCAGGGTCTCCAGCTCGTGGTCCATGCCGGTCATCGGCGCCTCCTACCGGGCCTTGATGGACGTGAGCAGCGAGAGGCGCTCGTCGCGGCCGTACATGCTGTTGCGCTGGATGAGCTCGTCGAAGTCGACCTTGAAGGCGTCGAAATGCGGCCCGTCGACGCAGGCGAACTTCGTCTCTCCGCCGACGCTGCAGCGACAGCCGCCGCACATGCCGGTCCCGTCGACCATGATCGGATTGAGGCTGACCTCCGTCGGCAGGCCGTAGATGCGCGTCATCTCCGTCACCGCGCGCATCATGATCAGCGGCCCGACGGCGATGACCCGGTCGATGTGCTCGTGCCGCTCCACCAGAGCCGCGAGGGCGTCGGTGACCTTGCCGTGCACGCCGTAGCTGCCGTCGTCGGTGGTGACGATGAGCTCGTCGCAGAGGGCGCGCATCTCGTCCTCCAGGATCAGGAGGTCCTTCTGGCGCGCCCCGACCACCCCGATGATGTGGTTGCCGGCCTCGCGGTGCCCGGTGAGCAGGTGGTGCAGCACGGCGATGCCGGAGCCGCCGCCGATGCCGACCACGGTGCCGATCTTCTCGATGTGCTCGGCCTTGCCCAGCGGGCCGCACAGGTCCTTGATGGCGTCGCCGACGCCGAGTGACGCCAGCATGGCGGTACTCTTACCGACGACCTGGAAGATGATGGTGACGGTGCCGTTGGCCGCGTCGCGGTACGCAACGGTGAGCGGCACCCTCTCCCCCGTGTCGTTCACGCGGAGGACGACGAACTGCCCCGGGCGGATCTTGCGCGCAATCTGGGGCGCCTCGAGGGTGAGGCTGATCAGGTCGCGCTTGGTGAGCTCTTGCCGGTCGACGATCGTGTGCATGGCCAGTCCCCCTGACCCGATGACTCGATGACGTCGCGGCCGCAAGGTCGCGTGGCTCCACTCCCACTATACCCGGGTGACGTGCGGATGCATGAGGTGAACACCTGACGCTGAGGTCCGAGGGGGCCGACGGCGCAGGCCCGCGTGGCCCTCGGGTGTTGGCCTCGCGCCTCTCTGTGGGTAGTGTGCACTAGGTACGGGGACGGGGACGCTCAGGCGACGCGAGCGGGGGCGATGGCGGATCCAGAAGTCATCGATCGGCCTGCCGGCAACGAGAAAGAGAGACACCGGCGTGGCCAGTGGCTGCTCCTCGCCGGGTTCCTGATCCTCGCGGCGATCGTCGTCGGCCTTGCGTACTGGGCGTGGACCCAGCAGGCCAAGTCCATCACCCGGGAGGCCGAGCGCAGCGTCCACGCGGTAGCGAAACTCAAGGCGGGCCAGATCGGCGTCTGGACGGCTGAGCGGCACGGCGACGCCGAGCTTCTCAGCTCCAACGCGCCGCTCTCTGCCGAGGTCGCGAACATGCTCAGCGGACGCGACGTCGCCGCGGCGACCGCGCACGTGCGCTCCTATCTGGCCGACCTGCAGCGCACCTACGACTACGTCGACGTGATCCTCGTCGCGCCCGACGGGCAGACATTGGTGCGCGCGCCGGCGACGGTCGATCACCCGCTGGGACCACGCGTGCGCTCGATGATCGACGCGGCCCAGCGCAGCGGGGAGGTGGTCACCTCCGATCTGTACCTGGGCCCCGATGGCGAAGCCCGCATCGAGACGATCGCGCCCCTTCTCGCCCCACGGCCGAACGAACCGCCGGTCGCCAGCGTGGTGCTGCACATCGACCCGTATCGCTTCCTGTATCCCTTCCTGCAGGAATGGCCGCTTCCCAGCGCTTCGGGTGAGACTCTGCTGGCCGAACGCCGCGGCGGCCGCGTCCTGTACCTCAACGAGCTGCGGCACCGCAAGGGCACGGCCCTCAGGCTGTCGGTGCCGGCGAACGAGACGACGCTCCCCGCGGCGATGGCCGTGCGCGGCCGCACCGGCATCGTAGAGGGAGAGGACTACCGCGGCGTGCCCGTCATGGCGGCCATCGCCCCCGTCCCCGGCACCGACTGGTACGTCATCGCGAAGGTCGACAGGAGCGAGGTGCTCGACCCGATCCGCCGGCGCGGCTGGCTGACCGCCGGCTTCACTCTGCTCGTCGTCGTCCTGGCGGCGGTGGGGACCATCCTGCTCTGGCGCCTGCGCGAGCGGCAGGCCGACGCCGAGCTGGTCGCGAGCGAGCGGAAGTACCGCGCCCTGGTGGGGAATCTCTCGGCCGGCGTCGTGGTCCACGCGGCCGATACCAGCATCGTCCTCTCCAACCCGGCGGCCTCCCGCCTTCTCGGGCTGACGGCGGACCAGCTGCTGGGGAGGACCGCCATGGACCCATCCTGGCACTTCCTCAACGCGGACGGGTCCGTCATGGCGCTCGAGGACTACCCGGTCAATCGCGTGGTCGCCTCGGGCGAGGCCTTCGACGGGCGGATCACCGGCGTCGTCCGCGCGGAAGGCGCAGAGCCCGTCTGGCTGCTCTGTGGTGCGTACCCAGTGCGTAAGTCCAACGACGAGCTCGAACAGGTCGTTGTCACGTTCATCGACATCACCGCGTTGATCGACGCCGAACAGGATCTGCGCGCCAGCGAGCGCAAGTTCCGGGAGACGGTCGAGTCGCTCGACGAGGGCTACTACAGCGTAACGCTCGACGGAGTGGTCCTCGACCACAACCCGGCCTTCTGTCGCGTCCTCGGGATCGCCGAGGGCGCCGACCTTCGCGGGCGGCATGTACCCGACTTCTGGGCGACGCCGACCGACCGCGACGCCTACCTCGCCGAAGTGCAGGCTCACGGCCGCGTGCGCGATTTCCTCGCAGAGGCGAAGAGAGATGACGGCACGCGTCTCGTGGTCCTGCTTGGCGCCCATCTGGTGATCGACGAGCAGAACGGCGAGCCGCACATCGAAGGAACCGTCGTCGACTTCACCGCCCGCAAGGCCGCCGAGGACGAGGTCGCGCGGCTCAACGAGGAGCTCGAGCAGCGCGTCGCCGACCGCACGGCGGAGCTCGACGGCGCCAACAAGGAGCTCGAGGCGTTCGCCTATTCCGTTTCGCACGACCTGCGCGCCCCATTGCGGCACATCAGCGGCTTCTCAACGCTGCTCGCGGAGAGGGCCGGCGACCAGCTGGACGACAAGAGCCGCCACTACGTCGAAATCATCTCGACGTCGGTGCGGCAGATGGGCATCCTCATCGACGACCTCCTGCAGTTCTCCCGGACCGGCCGCGCCGAGCTGACGATCGGCCCGGTCGACATGCAGGCGACGCTGGACGAAGTGCTCGAACCTCTGCGGCGCGAGGCAGACGGGCGCGACGTGGAGTGGTCGATCGGCGAGCTCCCGCCCGTCGTCGCCGACGGCGCGCTGCTCCGGCAGGTGTGGGCTAACCTGGTCGGCAACGCCGTCAAGTACACGCGCGGCCGCTCGCCCGCGAGGATCGAGATCGGCGCCGGCGGCGCCAACGGCGAGTTCGTGTTCTACGTGCGCGACAATGGCGTCGGCTTCGACATGCAGTACGCGCACAAGCTGTTCGGCGTGTTTCAGCGCCTGCACAGCGACGCCGAGTTCGAGGGGACGGGTATCGGCCTTGCCAACGTGAAACGCATCGTCACCAAGCTCGGCGGCGCCGTCTGGGCCGAAGGCGAGCCTGGTCAAGGCGCCACCTTCTACTTCTCCCTGCCCAATCGAAAGGAGACGCCACAGTGACCGAGCACTACCCGGAGATCCTGCTCGCCGAGGACAATCCCAACGACGTGGAGCTGACCCTCGAAGCGCTGGCGGAGCACAACCTCGCCAACCGGGTGACGGTCGCGCGCGACGGAGTCGAGGCTATGGAGTACCTGCGCTGCGAGGGCGGATTCGCCGAGCGGGAGCCCTGCGCACCCGCGGTCGTGCTCCTCGACATCAAGATGCCGCGCATGGACGGCCTCGAGGTGCTCCGCGAGATCAGGAGAGACCCGGAGCTCAAGCGTCTCCCCGTCGTGATCCTCACCTCGTCGCGTGAGGAGCAGGACATCATCACGAGCTACGACCTGGGCGTGAACGCCTACGTCGTCAAGCCGGTCGACTTCCGGGCGTTCATCGACGCGGTCGAGCATTTGGGAGTCTTCTGGGCGCTGATCAACGAGCGGCCACCGCTCGAGGCCTGAGCGGCGAGGAGGAGCATGCTCGACCACGGCTACGGCCTCGGAGAACTGATCGATGTCGCGCGGCTGCAGCGGCTCTTCGATGGGCTATCCGCGGCCAGCGGCACAGTGCTGGCCGTCCTCGACCCTGATGGCTCGATCCTGGTCGCGTCCGGCTGGCAGGACATCTGCACGCGCTTCCACCGCTGCAACGAGACGTCCGTCGCGGGCTGCCTCGAGAGCGACCAGCGGATCAACGAACGCGTCACCGAAGGCGTGGACGGGCCGCAGCACATCGCCTACCAGTGCGCGAACGGGCTGTGGGACGTGGCGTTCCCGCTCATCATCGAGGGACGACACGTGGCCACCGTGTTCACGGGGCAGTTCTTCTACGACGACGATGCGATCGACGCGGAGGCCTTTCGCGCACGCGCGGCCGAGCTCGGCTTCGAGGAGACGGCCTACCTCCAGGCCCTGGAGCGCGTCCCGATCCTGTCTCACGACCAGGTCAAGGAGATCATCAACTTCCTGGCCGAGTTCGTCGGCATGCTGGGGGAGCTCGGCCTCGGCGCCCTGAAACACGAGAAGGACCATGCGGCGCTGGCCGCAAGCGAGGACCGGTTCCGCAGCCTGGCCGAGGACATGCCCATGCTGGTCTGCTCCACTCTGGCGGACGGCACCATCACCTACGTCAACGATCTGGCGGCGAGGGCGGCCGGACGGGAGGCGGTCGACCTCCTCGGCGCGAACGTGAGCACGCTGGTCGACGAAGGCACGGCGGATCTCGTGGCCACCGCCAGAGAGACCCTCACGGCGGAGCACCCCGTGGAGACACACGAGGAGTCCCGGCCGGCCGCGGACGGCTCGCTGCTCTGGCACGAGTGGACCAACCGGGGATTCTTCGACGACGAGGGCCGGCTGGTGCGGGTCCAGGCGATCGGACGGGACGTCACGGAGCGGCGGCGCGCCGAGGAGGCGCTGATCAAGAGCGAGCTGCGCCTGCGCCTCGCGAACCGGGCCGCCAACGACGTCGTGTGGGACCTTGACATCGTCAACGATTCCCAGCTGTGGATCGCGACCGGGGAGACCGTCTTCGGCTGGGCCGACGTCACCGATGGCCCGGTGCCTGAGACGTGGTGGAAGGAGCGAGTCCATCCGGACGACTCGCTGCGTGTCCACGAGGATTGGGTGGCGGTGCTGGACGACCCCTCGGCGACGATCTGGGTCGAGGAGTACCGGTTCCGGAGGGCCGACGGCGCCTACGCCGAGGTCCTCGACCGAGCTCATCTGATGCGCGACGACGCAGGCAGGGCGCTGCGCGTCATCGGCGCGATGCTCGACATCACCGAGCGGCGACAGGCGGAGGAGGTGCTGCTTCGGACGCGGCAGCAGTACGAGACCTTCATCAACGCCACGGACGATATCGCCTTCCTCAAGGACGACCAGCTGAGGTACGTGATCGTCAACACGGCGAACGCGAAGTATTTCGGGCTCGGCGTCGAGGAGGTCGTCGGCCGCGCCGACGCGGAACTCATGTCCGCGGACGCGGCCGAATCCTGCCGCGCCAGCGACCTCCTTGCCCTCGAGCACGCCGGGCTGGTGGTGACGACGGAGAGCGTCGGCGACCGCGTCCACGAGTCACGCAAGTTCCCGGTCGCCCTCGCCGACGGGCGCACGGGTGTCGGTGGCTACGTACGGGACGTGACGGAGCAGCGGCGCGCGGAAGCGGAGATCATGCGCCTCGCGTCCGACCTGGAGCGCCGGGTCACACAGCGCACGGCGCAGCTCGAGGCCACGAACCGGGAGCTCGAGTCGTTCGCCTACGCGATCTCCCACGACCTCCGCTCACCCCTGCGCGCGCTCGACGGCTTCAGCGAGATCCTGCTGCAGGACTACGAAGAGGTACTGGACGACACCGGCCGGGACTACCTGCGCCGCATCAAGGGCGCGGCCAACCACATGGCCGGGCTCATGGACGGGCTGCTCCAGCTGTCCCGGCTCAACCGCGACGAGCTCGACTTCAAGGACGTCGACGTCTCGGCGCTGGTCAGCTCGTTCGTCGCCGAGCTGCGCGAGCGAGATTCAGCGCGCGATGTGGTCGTCGACGTCGCGCCGGGCCTCGTCGCCCGGGCGGACCCGAAGCTGATGCGAGTCGTCGTCGAGAACCTGCTCGGCAACGCCTGGAAGTTCACCGCTCGCCATGAGAAGGCGCGCATCGAGTTCGGGGCGGACCGGTCCGACGGCGGCACCACGTTCTTTGTCCGCGACGACGGCGCCGGCTTCGACATGCGCTACGCCAAGAACCTCTTCGGCGCCTTCCAGCGGCTCCACACCCCGGACCAGTTCGAGGGCACCGGGATCGGCCTCGCCACGGTGCAGCGCATCGTGCACCGCCACGGCGGCGCGGTGTGGGCGGAGGGCGAGATCGAGAAGGGCGCGACCTTCTGGTTCACGCTCGAACCGCCGGACGCCGCCTGACTTCGAGGAGTCGCGGCGCAGGCCCGGTCGGAGGCGGGGCGGCGCCAACCCGGCTCGACGGCCGCTGTCAGGCGAGCGGCGCCGCTTCGTCGAGCGCCACGAGATCGTCGCGAGACTGCTGGGCGCGGATGCGAAGCACCTCCGCGCCCTCCGTCACCGCGTAGGCGGCCGCGGTCGGGCGGGCGTTGTACGGCGTCATGAGCTCGAGCGTGTACGCGCCTGCGTCGTAGAACGCCAGCAGGTCGCCCGGGGCCGTCGCCGCCGGGAGGCGACGGTACGCGGTGTCGGCGTCGCCGCCGTACACGTCGCCGCCGTCGCAGAGCGGGCCGGCGACGCGGAAGTCCTCATCCGCCGGCGCCTCCGGCAGGGTCACCGAGACCAGCGGGTAGTACCAGCCGTAGAGCACCGGGTCGAAGAACGTGTTGTAGCCGGCGTCCACCAGGAGCCAGCGGTCCTCGGCGACGACCCGGCCGCGCTGATCGCGCAGGCGCTTGATCTTCTCGCTCTCCACGCGCGTGACGAGGATGGCTGTGTCCGCGGCGATGGAGCGGCCCGGCTCCACCCAGAGCTCGAGCGCCGGGCGCCGCCGCGCCACCTCGGCGCAGATCGCGGCGGCGTAGTCGTCCACGGAGAGGCCGGCGAAGAAGTAATCGCCTTCGGGCCGCATGGGGCGCTCGCGGTAGGAGACGGCGAAGCCGCCGCCCAGGTCGAGCGCCGGCACGGTCACGCCGAGCTCGCGCTCGACGTCGTCGAGCAGGTCGAGCGCCACGCCGAGCGCCCGCAGGTAGGGCTCGACCTCCGTGATCTGCGAGCCGATGTGCAGGTGCAGGCCGGCGAGCTCCAGGTGCTCCGAAGCAGCGGTGAGGCGGAACGCCTCCATCGCCTCGCCGAGGTCGATGCCGGCCTTGCCGCCGCTGGCGGTCTCGAGGCCGGGGTGCGTGCCGCCGGCGACGTTGACGTCCACCCGCGGCAGCACGCGGGCCGGCGTCCCGAGGTCGCGAGCGACCTCGTCCAGCCGGCGCAGCTCGCAGAGCGAGTCGGCGACGACGCCGCGGATGCCCGCGGCCACCGCCTCCTCCAGCTCGCGCCGGCTCTTGGCCACGCCGTTGAACACGGCCTGGTCCGGCGAGAAACCGGCGCGCAGCGCCTTCCACAACTCGCCTCCGGAGTTGACCTCGATGCCGGCGCCGGCCGCGCGGACCTGCTCGAGGAACCACAGGTTCGAGCAGGCCTTGCCGGCGAAGAACACGCGGCTCGCGGCGTGCCGCGACTCGAACGCCCGCCGCACGGCGGCGACGTTCGCGGCGATCCGCGCCTGCGAGTACAGGAAGAACGGGGTGTCGACCCGGCCGCCCAGGGCGGCGACGTCGACCCCGTCGAAGAACAGCCGTCCCTCGTCCACCGTCACCGAAGCCGTCATCCGCGTCATCCCGAGCCTCCCTGTCGTCCCTCAGCCAGCCTAGCGGGAAGCGCGGTCCGGCAAAACCCCGTGGCGCCTGGTGAATACCAACCGCGATGGTCGGGTATAGAAGGCGCTGGAGGGAGTGTGCCCACGCCTCCGCCCACGCGAAGGGAGACCACATGGCCGACGAACCGAAACCCGCTCTCACGCTCGACTGCATCGGGCTGTACTGTCCCGAGCCTCTGTTCCAGACGCGAGAGAGCATCGACTCGATCGAGATCGGCGACGTGCTCGAGGTCATCGCCGACGACCCCGCCGCAGAAGAGGACCTCAAGCGGTTCGCCAAGCGCGCCGGGCACGAGGTCGTCTCGCTCGAGAACGACGGCGTCGAGCTCCGCATCCTCCTTCGCAGACTCAAGTAAGACACTGAACCCCGAAAGGACCACCGTGGCCGACGAGAAGAACATCCTCTACGTCCAGACCAGCAATGCCCCCGAGCGCCAGTACTCCCCGCTCGTCCTCGCTCAGAGCGCCAAGGCGATGGGCCTCGACGCCGCCGTCTACTACCTGGGCGTGAGCCTGACCGTCCTCAAGCCGGGTGCGGCCGAGGAGATGCAGCTCGGCAGCTTCCCGACCGTCGCCGAGATGCTCCAGAAAGCCCTCGACATGGGCGTCACCGTCTACGTGTGCGAGGCCTCCAAGCAGATGCTCGGCTGGGAGACCGTGGAGCTCATCGACGGCGTGAAGATCGTGGGCGCCGCGACGCTCAACGACCTCGCCCTGGACGCCGACGCGACGATGTGGTTCTGAGGCGGGCGATGACTGACCAGCGAGACACCGTACTTACCCTCGCCGACCCCGGCGCGGCGCTGCGTGCCGCCGGGGTCGTCTACGCCGACTACCAGAGCGCCAAGCCGGTCGACCCCCGTGTGGTCGCGGCGATGCTGCCGTACCTCACGGAGAAGTTCGGCAACGCCGCCTCGCTCCACGGCGTCGGCGACGTGGCGACGGAGGCGCTCGAGGAGGCGCGCGGCCGGGTCGCCGCGTTCTTCGGCGCGGAGCCGCGCGAGATCGTCTTCACCGGCGGCGCCACCGAGGCGACCAACCTGGCCATCGTCGGCTATGCCCTGCGCAACAAGCGCAAGGGCAACCACGTGATCATCAGCGAAGCCGAGCACATCAGCGTGCTCAACATCGCGAAGTACCTCGAGAAGCAGGGCTTCCGCGTGACACGAGCGCCGATCGACCTGCACGGGCGCGTGACGGCCAAGAAGCTGCGCGCCCGCATCACCGACGAGACGATCCTCGTCTCGCTGCAGTGGGCGAGCAGCGAGATCGGCACCGTCCAGCCCATCGCCGAGATCGCCGAGCTGCTGGACGGCACCGGCATCGCCCTGCACAGCGACGCCGTGGCGGCCGAGGGGCTCCTCCCCATCGACGTGAGCGCCGTGCCGGTGAGCCTGCTCAGCCTCTCGAGCAACGACCTCTACGGTCCCCGCGGGCTGGGCGCGCTCTACGTCCGCCAGGGCGTGCAGGTCGCGCCGGTGTTGCTCGGCGGCGGCCAGGAGCGCGGTCTGCGCTCGGGCAGCGAGGACCTGGCGAGCATCGCCGGCTTCGCCACGGCGGCCGACATCATGGCCGCGGAGATGCCCGCCGAGGTAGAGCGCATCCGCGCCATCCGCGACACGCTGGTCGAGCGCGTGCTCGCCGAGATCCCCGACTCGCACCTGAACGGCCATCCCGAGCAGCGCCTGCCGAACAACGCGCACTTCCGCTTCCACGGCGTCGAGGGCGAGGCGATGGTCCTGTCGCTCCGCGACGCCGGCATCGCCGCGTCGACCGGCTCCGCCTGCAGTTCCAAGACGCTCGAGCCGTCGCACACCCTGATCTCATGCGGCCTGCTGCACGAAGAGGCGCACGGCTCGCTCGAGTTCACGTTCGGGCGCTGGAGCGCCATGGAGGACGTGGACCTCATCATGGCCGCGCTCCCGGGCGTGATCGCCCGCCTGCGCGCGCTCTCGCCGCTGTACAAGACACACGCCCCCGCGACGCCGTGACCGCCGCGACATCCGCTCACTCGAAAGGCTCGAACCGATGAAATCGACGCAGTACACAGAGAAGACCCTCGAGCACTTCCGCGACCCGCGCAACGTGGGCACGCTGGAGGGCCCGAACGTCGCCGTCGGCCGCGTGGGCAACCCCGTCTGCGGCGACATGATGGACATCTACATCGAGGTGGAGGACGACCGGATCAAGGACATCAAGTTCCAGACGTTCGGCTGCGGCTCGGCCGTCGCGACCTCCAGCATGATCACCGAACTCGTCCTGGGCATGCAGCTCGACGAGGCGCTCAAGGTGAGCCGTGGCGACGTAGCCGACGCGCTGGACGGCCTGCCGCCCATCAAGATGCACTGCAGCAACCTGGCGGCGGATGCCCTGCACGAGGCGATCAAGAACTGGCGCGAGGGCGTCGGCCCGGAGGACGCCAAGAAGACGCCGGGCGGCACCGCCTGCCACGCGATCCCGGCAGAGGTCGCCGAGGTCGAGATCCAGAACCTCGACGCCTACGACGGCAGCGGCCTGTACCGCAAGCTCGACGACCCCAGCGTGCTCGCCGACGAGCGCGTGGTCGTGCTCGACAGCGGCGACGACGCGGCCCGGCTGGCGATGGACCTGACGGAGCACACCGGCCGCGTCGTGCTCATGACGACCGGCAAGGAGCCGAGCGTGAGTCCCGCGGTCCGCTCGGCCCTGCGCCTCAGCGATGTGAAGGTGCTGGCTGAGGCGCAGCCGCTCGAACTGCTCGGCGAGGGCGAGCTCGAGCGCATCCGCGTCCACGACCTCAACGAGGACGAGGAGTACGAGCTCACTGCCGACGCGTTCGTCGTGCTCGAGTAGCACCCGCGCCCGAGCAGACCGCCCTGCTCTGGTGAGCACTCTCGGGGCACTCTGAAGACGGACAGCCGTCGGCTATCCATTCCGGCGGCCGGCGGGGATTCCGGGCGTTCAGGGATAGCCCAAGGCTATCCCTGAACATAGGGCCCCGCAGGATGACCCCCCC
>CAIYOD010000143.1 GCA_903927755.1 uncultured Thermoleophilia bacterium
CCTCGCGCGGCCACCGCGTCGCGAGACTACAGCGTCTGCGTCGCCGAGTGCATCGTGACGATCACCGCGGCGCGCATCCAGCCGAAGGTCGCCTTGAGGGTGTCGAACTCCGGACCCGACGTGACGAACTCCGCCGTGCCCTTGATGAGAAAGCCGGTGCCGGGACCCATGTTGCCGGCCACCTTGCTGCTGCCGAGCGTGATCAGGACCTCGGGGTTGAACGCGACGTTGGCCTCGGTCTGGTTCATGAAGCCGGCGGGAATCAGCATCCGGCCGTCCTCGGTGAGCCGGACGTAGCTGTTCCAGGTGTTGACCATATGCGGGCCGTCCTCGCCCAAGGTGGCGATGGCGACGACGCCGTCCTTCTTCAGTACCTCACGCAGCTTCTCGGGGATCTCCACAGGTGGCTCCTTGTCGGTGGGGGTTGGGTGCCGGTCTTGCCCGGGGTCACGCGTCCGCGGCGTGGCCGCGCCGGGTGGTGCGGCCCGCCCGGCGCTCCTTGAACCAGCGGCCCGACGCGGCGCCGAACTCCGGCGGCGCCTTCCGGCCGAACTCGCAGACCAGATCCGCGAGGGTCTTGGACGCGAGGAACTCGCGCAGGGTGCGCTCGGCCTCGCTCATGAAGAGGTCGATACGGCAGCGCCCCTCGGTTGCCCACTCGGGCGCCTCGTCCTCGAAGAGCGCGCAATTGCGCCGGATCTCGGCGCACGCGAACAGTCTGCGGTCCGGATCCACCGCGTCCAGGACCTCCACCACGCGGATGCCCTCAGCGGGGCGCGCGAGCGTGAACCCGCCGGCGATGCCCTCGATTCCGACTACGAGACCGGCGTCCTTCATGCGGTTGAAGACCTTGGCCAGGTACCGCTCGGGGATCTGCTGGAACCGCGCGAGGTCTACCACGCTGACGGGCGCGTCGGTCTTGGCGAGTATGAGCAGGGAGTGCAGCGCGTATTCCGCGCCGGCGCCGTAGAGATAGGGTTTCAAACTATCACCTCATAAGGGTCAGTATAAGAGTCGGAGGTTCCTCGTCAAGCGATCCGAGATTCGCCCCAGCCCCGCCCCAACTACAGCTACAGCGCCGGCCGTCCGTGGCCGAGCGCCTCATCCAGCGTGGCGTGAGTAGCCACGACCTGATCCAGGGCGCTGGTGGCGAGCGCGCTGCGCACCCCGCCCGCGGAGCAGACGATGACCAACTGCCGGCCCTCGCGCCGGCATCGCTTGGCCGACTCCCAGAGGACGCTCAGGCCCGTGGTGTCGAGGTAGGATGCCGCGCTCAGGTCCACGACGACCTTCGTGGCTTCTTGGCTCAAGACGGCGCACAGGCGCTCCCCGAAGGAGAGGCTGCTGGCGATGTCGATCTTGCCGGTCACCGCGACGATCACGCAGCCGTCCTCCGGTCGCGACACTGTGATGTGGTAGTCCTGGGCCATCCTGTCCAGCTCCGGTGCGAGACTGCCCTCGAAGCGTACCGCGAGATCTGGCGGCGGGGTGCCGATCGCCGTCGACGGTCACCGGCCCCAGGAGAACGAGGCCATACCCGGGGCGCCTCTGCCCGGCCGAGCGTCGCGGATCACCCGGTGCGAGCGCATGGCTAAGGTTCTGCCTGCGCGAGCGTCCTACTTGGTGCAGAAGCACTTGGCCTATCGCTCGAACCCCAGGAGGGTGACGTGAGACTCATCAAGATACTCGTGCTTGCAGGTGTGGTACTGCTGATCGGCAGCGGGGCGGCTCTGGCGAGTGGCCAGCTGCGCGAGAAGTCGCAGGACCGCGACCGCACGCCGGTCGCGGCGAAGACGTGTACCCCCGCTCCGGACGCGACGTGCGACGGCGTCCCGGACCAGGTCCGCGATCGCGACCGCGACGGCACGGCCGATGACGGGACCGCCGCCGGCGACCAGCTGCGCGACCGCGACCGTTCGCAGGACTGTGATGGGACCGGCGACGGCCGGCAGGCCCAGACGCAGACCGGTGCGCAGGCGCAGACCCAAGCCGGCACGCAGACCCAGACCCAGACGCAGACGCAGACCGGCACGCAGACCCAGGCCGGCAAGCCTGACGGAGCCGGTCAGGGCAGCGGCGACGGCGAGTGCGACGGCTCCGGCGACGGAGCCGGTCAGGGCAGCGGCGACGGCGAGTGCGACGGCTCCGGCGACGGCTCCGGCTCTGGCTCCGGCGACGGCGAGTGCGACGGCTCCGGCAACGGCGGCGGCTCCGGCAACGGCGGCGGCTCTCACTGACGAACACCCGCGTGACACCGGCGCGGTCGGCCGCCTGCGAGGCGGCCGGCCG
>CAIYOD010000144.1 GCA_903927755.1 uncultured Thermoleophilia bacterium
GCCCCGCGCCGTCCGGTGTCTGCAGGCGCGCTGCCTGCCGGCCGGACTACCTCGAGTCGCGTCGCGCCTGGCGGCGCTTGTGGCGCCGCCACATCAGTGCGAACTGCCCGACCACGAACGCCACGACGGCGGTGATCAGCAGCCCGAGCCACAGCGGCAGCGTGAAGTCCCAGAACAGGTACTTGAACGTGGTGTCGGCCGTGTTCTGGAAGATGAAGAGCAGCAGCAGCACCAGCAGGATGCCGCCGCCGATCAGAAAGCCGTTGCCGCCACTCGACTTCTGTGTTCCCGAGCCCTGTGTCATCACGCGCCTCCTCGGAGTTCCCTCGCCCTGCCTTCGCGCTCCCAGGCTCAGTAGCGCGGCATCCCTCGCGGATGTCTTACCCGTGGGGTACGGCGCGGATGCCGTCGCTTCCTGCCGCGGAGGCGTCACCGAGCCCCGGGTGCGGCCTCGCCCGGCGCCGTCGCCCAATGTAGAGTCGTACGAACAACCATCGTCGGAGGTCGGCCGTGGAACGCGATACGGGTTCGCCTGAAGCTGAGATGACCGCTGCCGGGTTCGGCCTCGCCGTAGAGGAGCAGGTGGAGCGCGTCATCGTCGGCAAAGCCGACCAGACGCGCCTCCTGATCGTCGCGCTGCTCGCCGACGGGCACGTCCTTCTCGACGACGTGCCCGGAGTGGCCAAGACGCTGCTCGTGCGGACGCTGTCTGCGGTCCTTGGTCTCGCGTTCTCGCGCATCCAGTGCACTCCCGACCTTCTCCCCGCCGACGTCACGGGCTCGCTGGTGTACGACCAGAGAACCGGGGAGTTCGAGTTCCGCCCCGGGCCGCTGTTCGCCAATGTCGTCCTGGCCGACGAGATCAACCGGGCGACTCCTCGCGCGCAGTCGGCGTTCCTCGAGGCCATGGAGGAGCGAGGCGTGACCGTGGACGGTACGACGCACGCGCTGCCGCAGCCGTTCACGGTGCTGGCCACGCAGAACCCCGTGGAGTTGAAGGGGACGTTCCCGCTGCCCGAGGCGCAGGTCGACCGCTTCCTGGTCTGCCTGCGCATGGGGTATCCGAGCGCTGAGGACGAGGCGCTCATGCTCGGGCGGTTCCGCAGCGGGGATCCGCTCGCCGAGGTGCGCGCCGCCGTGACCGCGGACGACCTGCGCTCCGTCCGCGCCGCCGTCCGCGTCGTCCATGTCTCCGCCGACGTCGCCGGCTACATCGTCGCGCTCGCGAGGGCGACGCGCGAGTCCCCGCTGCTGAGGCTGGGCGCGAGCCCGCGCGCCTCGCTCGCGCTGCAGCACGCCGCGCAGGCCGCCGCCGCCATCGACGGTCGCGACTTCGTGACGCCCGACGATGTGCAGGAGTTGACCACGCCGGTTCTCGCGCATCGGCTGCTGCTCGCCCGCGAGGCCCTGGTCGACGGTCGCTCCGCGGAGGACGTCCTCCGGGAGGTCACGGCCGGGGTGCCGGTGCCGGCCGAGACCGAAGAGGACGCTCCGGCCCCGTCGTGAGCCGGAGGCGCTCGTGCGACTGAGGTCCATCCTCTGGTTGTGCCTCGCGGGGCTCGCGGGCTCCGCGCTGCTGCACTCGCCCGCGCTCGCCTTCGCCACGCTGGCTGCGGCGGCCGTCGCAGCCCTGGTCATCGTGACGCGGCGGCGGCTGTTCACGGGCGTCACGTTCGACCGGAGCCTCTCCCGCCGCGTGATCACGTGGGGCGGCGAGCTCGAGGTCACCATGAGCGTCGATAACGACAAGCTGTTGCCGCTGGTGTGGTTGCGCGTCCGCGACGCGTGGCCGGTCGGCCTGGAGCCCATCGGGTTCGGGCTGCGGCAGGTCACGCTCCTTGGGCGGCAGGAACTCGTCCAGACGGTGTCCATCCGCTGGTATGAGCGCCTGCGGCGCCACTACCGCGTGCGCTGCGTGGAGAGGGGGACACATCGTCTCGGTCCGGTCGAGTTGGAGGCCGGCGACCCATTCGGGATCGCCGGGGTCTCGCAGACGCTGGAGGCCCGACAGGAGATCACGGTGCTGCCGAAGGTGCTCGACGTGCCCGGCATCTCTCTGCTGACGGGGCGGCCGCTCGTCGACGAGGCCGCCGTCAGGTCCCTCGCCGTCGATCCCACGGCGCTGCGAGGCACGCGCGTGTACCGGCCCGGCGATCCTGTGAGCGCCGTGAACTGGCGCGCGACCGCCCGAACGGGGGTGCTCCACACGAACGAGTTCGATCCCACCTCCACGGCGGCCGTCCGGCTGCTCCTGGACGTGGGGTCTCTCTTCAAATCGTGGGAGGCCATCGACGCGGACCTCATGGAACTCCTGTGCGTGGTGAGTGCCTCTCTAGCGGCGGCGTTCGCGACTCGGGGGTACGCGGTCGGACTGGCGTCGAATGCGTCGCTGTCGCAGGAACTGCACGCAGTGGACCTGACGCCGGCCCACGGCGCTCTGCCGGACCTGCTGGAGGCGCTTGCGCGGCTGCGCCCGTTCACCGTCCGCGACTACGGCTCAGTCCTCGCCGACGAACTGGCGGACGAGCGCGGCGACGCCGACTGCGTGCTCGTCACGGCGCGGCTTCGGCCCGCGGTCCGCGGGCTTCTCGCCCAACTGCGCGCCGAGCGGCCGACGACCGTCGTGTTCGTGGGTGAGCCGCGAGCGGCAGAGGCCCGGGATGCCGACTTCGTCGTCCCGGGCGACTTCGACTGGAGGACCGCCGATGCGCTCGCGTTCCGCGCTTGAGCACGCCGGCGTAGCGCTCGGCGCCGCCCTCGAGGGCATCTGGTGCGGCGCCCTTGCGGCGGTGCTCACCGGATCCTCCTGGCCGCTCCTCAGCGTCTTCGCCGTGGCGACGGCGGCTGCGGCAGCCGTCATCACGGAGTGGACCGGCGCGGCGGCGGGGCGCGAGCGCGCCGGCCGGGTGGCTGCCGCCGTCCTCGTGGTCGCGGCGATCGTCGTGCTGCTTGCCGCGGGACGCGCCTGGGCGCACGACTACATCCTTTGGCAGGTCGTGCGCGACGCCCTGTTCGTCAGCCTGCTCGCCGTCCTCGGCATCCGGCTCGGCGGCGAGGATCCGTCGCCGGAGGGCGCCGTGCGGCGGGCGATCCGGGCGTTCGTCCTGTTGTGCGCCGTGCTCGTCTTCGCCGCGTCCGCCGGCTCGACACCCGGGTGGGCGGCCGCGGCGGTCGCTATGGCGCTGATCGCGGGGGCGCTGCTCATTGCCGTGATGCGGTACCTGGCGCTCACCGATCTCGTGGCCGAGGCCGACCGGCTGCCGTCGTGGCCGTGGCTGCTCGCGGTCACGGGCGCGGCGCTCTGCGTCGTCGTCATCGCCGCGCTAGTGAACCAGCTGCTGGGCATGGACGTGCTGCGCTGGCTGCTCGGTGTGCTCGCCGCGCTGCTCTCGGTGGTGCTCGACGCGCTCGCGTACATCATCGGGTGGGCCGGAGCGGGGCTGGTCAGGGCGCTGCAGTGGCTTCTCGGCCTCATCCACGTGCGGGCGCCCCAGCTCGACTTCGAGCCACCCTCGGGCACGCCAGGGAAGCTCGTGGTGCCGCCCTACCGGGCCGCCGCGCCCGGATCATCGACCACGAGGCTGGTCCTGACGGTGGCCGGAGCTCTTGTCGCCGTGGCCGGATCCCTGGTGGTCGTCGTCTTCGCTCTGCGCAGGCTGCGCCGTCGGGCCGCCTCCGCTGACGCGGTCGTCGAAGAGCGGGAGGCGCTCGGCTCGCTCTCGGGCGCCGCCGGCGCCGCTGCAGCCGGGCTGGGGCGCCGTCTGCGTCGCCGGCTCTTCGGGCTCGTCCGCAGGGAGGCTCGCTCCCCCGGCGAGCTGATCCGCCTGCGATACGCCCAGCTCGAGCGGCGTCTGGTGGCCGCCGGACGGGCCCGGCCGCCCGGCGTGACCGTGCGTGACTACCTCGCCTCGTGCGCGGCGACGATGGAGGCGCCGCCGCCCGTGACCGACCTCGCCGGCCTCTACGAACTCGCGCGGTACTCGGCGCAGCCCGTCGACGCGACCCAGGCGAAGCGGTTCGAGGACCTGGCGCAGGCCCTCAGGCCGTGACGCCGGGGAGCAGATGGGTGCTCCGAGCCGGCGCCGCTAGCTGGATTCGGGCCGCGCCTCCGCGCCGAGCAGCGGCAGCGTCACCGTGAACGTGGCTCCGGCGCCGGGCGCCGTGTCGAGCCGCACCGTGCCGTCGTGGGCCTCGACGATCGCGGCGACGATGGCGAGACCGAGGCCGGCGCCGCCCGTCTGGCGGGCGCGCGATTCATCGGCGCGGTAGAAGGGCTCGAACACCTTCGCGGCCACGTCCGGTTCGAGCCCGGGGCCGTCGTCGGCGACGGTGAGGGTGGCGTAGCCGTCGCGCGCCGAGAGCAGCACGCGCACGTGCGCCTCGGAGGGGGTGTGGCGCAGCGCGTTGCCGAGGAGGTTGGCGACGACCTGTCGCAGTTGGTGGTCGTCGCCCAGCACGTCCACGGCCGCGGCGCGCTCGAGCACGATGTCGCGGGCCGGCGCCGCGGCGCGCGCGTCGCTCACGGCGTCGTCCACGACGCGCGCGAGGTCCACCGGCGCGCGCTCCGGCTCGCGGCCTTCGCCGAGGCGTGCGAGCACCAGCAGTTCCTCCACCATCACGCCCATGCGCTTGCTCTCCTCCTCAATGCGGCGCATCGCCAGCTCGAGGTCTTCGGGATCGTCCTTGGCGCGCTCGAACACCTCCGAGTAGCCGCGGATGCTGGTGAGCGGCGTGCGCAGCTCGTGGGAGGCGTCGGCGAGGAAGCGCCGCAGCTTCTCCTCGGTGGCGGCGCGCTCCGCGAACGCCTCCTCGATGCGGCTGAGCATGGTGTTCAGGCTGAGGCCGAGCCGGCCGACCTCCGTCCGCGGCTCGGCCGGCTGCACGCGCCGCGCCAGGTCGCCGGCGGCGATCGCATCGGCGGTGACGGCCATCGCCTCGAGCGGCCGCAGGTCGCGCTTGATCAGCAGCCACGCGGCCACCGCGAGGGCGCCCAGGACGACGAGTGAGACGACGACCTCGATGGCGACGAGCCGGCCGAGCGTCTGGCGTGTCTCGTTGAGGGGGATGGCGACGATGAGCACGCGAGAGGCGCCGGGGACGTTCTCGACGAGGACCCGGAAGCCGGAGCCCCCCAACGTGGCTTTGGCCGTGAAGATCCTGTAGCCGGCGCCGGATGGGACCGACAGCGACGCCGGCAGCGCCGGTGTCGGCAGGTCGGTCTGGCCGTAGTCGAAGCTGCCCGCGGAGATGACGTTGCCGGAGGTGTCGCGCAGCTGCCCGTACGTCCCCGGCGGCAGATTGGCGCCGCCGGGACCGCCGCCGGGGCCGCTGGGCAGGCCCAGGACGCCGGCGCTGTCCGTCAGGGCCGACGCCATGGGGAAGCGTGCGTCCTGCAGCTGCGCGTCGACGCGCTCCAGCAGGAATCCGCGCAGCGAGAGGTAGGTGGCGACGCCGGCCACGAGCAGGCCGGCGGCCACGCAGGCCAGGACGGCGAGCAGCAGGCGGGTGCGAAGGCTCAAGATCAGTCCTTGGGCAGGCGCAGGCTGTAGCCGACGCCGCGGACGGTGTGGATCAGCGGTGCGCCCTCGGCGTCGACCTTGCGCCGCAGGTAGCTCACGTAGGTCTCGACGATGTTGGCGTTGCCGCCGAAGTCGTAGTTCCACACGTGGTCGAGGATCTGGTCCTTGCTGAGCACGCGGCGCGCGTTGAGGAGCAGGTAGCGGAGCAGCTTGAACTCCGTCGCCGTGAGCTCGATCTCGCGTCCCGCGCGCCAGACCTCGTGCGTGTCCTCGTCCAGTTCGAGGTCGGCGAAGGCGAGCCGGCTCTGGGAGTCGGCGGCCGGCTGCGCGCGCCTGAGGATCGCGCGGATGCGCGCGACGAGCTCCTCGACGCTGAACGGCTTGGTCATGTAGTCGTCGCCGCCGAGCGTGAGTCCGCGGACCTTGTCCTCGGTGGCGTCGCGCGCGGTGAGGAAGAGGATCGGGAGTTGCGCGCCCTGGTTGCGCAGGCGGCGCGCGACCTCGAACCCGTCGATGCCGGGCATCATGATGTCGAGCACAGCGAGGTCGGGCGAGAAGCTCTCGACCGTGTCGATCGCCTCGCGCCCGTTGCTCGCCACGCGCACGTCGAACTGTTCGTAGCGAAGGGCCATCGACACGAGGTCGGTGATGCTCGGCTCGTCGTCGACGACGAGCACTCTGGTGGCTCCCACCGGTGTCTCCATCATGCTGACCCTCCGCTTGCGTGGTGTCCCTGGCTCCCGGGCGGAGTGTAGTCCCGATTCCTGAGAGCTTCCTGAGAATACCCTGAAGGCCGCCTGTAGTCCTGCTGCTCTCGCAGGCGGCCCCCACTCTCAGGCATCTCTCAGGCCGTCACCAGCCGCCTCCCATGCCGGCGTCGTAGAACGGTGCCAGGAAGGAAAGCCATGCGGCGGGCGGCGGAATCCCCCCGCTCCCGCCCGCCGCGCAGAAGGAGGCAGGATGTTCTTCACCTACGTGTTCCGGGAGCTGCGCCGGCGGCATCGCCAGGCGTTGCTCACCGCGATGGGGCTCGCCGTCGGTGTGGCCCTCGTGGTGGCGGTGACCGCCTACGCCGCCGGCGTCGGCAAGGCTCAGGACCAGGTCCTGCAGTCGCTGTACGGAGTCGGCACCGACATCACGGTCTCCCAGCAGCAGAAGATGGAGCAGGGCGGTGCCCAGCGCTTCGGCATGCAGCCGCCGGACGAGTCGAAGCAGGGCGAGAAGTTCAGCCGCTCCCGCGTGATGACGAGTCCCGGCCAGCAGTCGATCTCGTCGAAGCGGCTGACGCAGATCGCCTCGCTCGACGGCGTGAGCGCCGTCACCGGAAGCCTGAGCATGAGCGTCATGAGCGTCCAGGGCGAGTTCGCCCAGGTGCAGGGTGGCTCGAGCGGCGCTCAGCCTTCGGCGAGCGCCCAGCAGTCCGGTGACGGTTCGTCGTCACAGCAGGGCCAGGCGCAGATGGCCCCCATCGACGTCTCGTCGCTCTCGGTCTCGGGCGTGGACACCACCGAGCTCGCCCTCGGGCCCCTGAGCGCGGCGCAGGTCTCGTCCGGACGCTCTCTCACCAGCGCTGACGCGAAGTCCAAAGTCATGCTCGTCACCAAGGCCTACGCCAAGCAGAACTCGCTCTCGGTGGGCGACGTCAAGAAGATCGACGGCAAGAAGTTCACCATCGTCGGGATCGTCGCCTTGCCCGCCGGCAGCACGTCCTCCGACGTCTACATCCCCTTGAGCTGGGCACAGAAGCTCAGCGACAACGCGAACAAGGTCAACCAGATCTACGTGAAGGCCGACAGCGCCGACGACATCGCCACCGTCCAGGCCGAGATCGAGAAGGTCATGCCCAAGGCGACCGTGACGACGTCCTCGGACCTGGCCGGCCAGGTCAGCGGCTCGCTCTCCAGCGCCTCGACGCTCGCCGATCGCCTCGGCAAGTGGCTGGCCATCGCGGCCCTGATCGCCTCCTTCGCCGTGGCCAGCCTGCTGACCGTGTCCGCCGTCTCTCGCCGCGTGCGCGAGTTCGGCACGCTCAAGGCGCTCGGCTGGAAGGGCCGCCGCGTCGTCGGCCAGGTCCTCGGCGAGTCCATGGTGCAGGGGATCATCGGCGCCGTGATCGGCGTCGGGCTCGGCATCCTCGGCGCCAAGCTGATCGCGGCGTTCTCGCCGGCGCTCGAGGCGACCGTGGCGAGCGCGGTGCAGAGCGGGCCTCCCGGCATGCCGCAGGCCGCGGACGCCGCCCAGGCGGTCACCGTGAACCTGACGGCTCCCGTGAGCCTGCAGCTGATCGGCGTCGCCGTGGGCCTGGCCCTGGCGGGCGCGCTCATCGCCGGCGCCTTCGGCGGCTGGCGCGCCTCCAGGCTCCGCCCCGCGGACGCCCTCCGCAGGGTCGATTGAACAACCCCGATCTCCGAAGGAGACGAGACACGATGCTGTACCGACTGACAGAAGTGACCAAGCGCTACACGCAGCGCCGCAAGCAGATCGACGCGCTGGACGGTGTCGACCTGGCGATCGACGAGGGCGAGTTCCTCGCCATCCAGGGATCGACGGGCTCCGGCAAGACGACGCTGCTGCAGATGCTGGGGGCCATGGACCGGCCCTCGGGCGGCAAGCTCGAGTTCGAGGGTCACGATCTGGTCAAGATGGGGGAGGGCGACCTCTCGGAGCTCAGGAGCCACTCGTTCGGCTTCATCTTCCAGGGCTTCAACCTCATCCCCACACTGACGGCCCAGGAGAACGTGGAGACCGCGCTCGTGCCCTGGCACGTGCACGCGGACGAGCGCCGCCGCCGGGCCGAGGAGGCGCTCGCGGGCGTCGGCCTCGCCGACCGGGCGAGGCACATCCCCTCGGAGCTGAGCGGCGGCGAGCAGCAGCGGGTGGCGATCGCGCGGGCGCTCGTCAGGGCTCCCCGCGTGATCCTCGCCGACGAGCCCACCGGCAACCTCGACGAGCGCACCCGCGACGACATCATCGGCCTCCTCGAGCAGCTCTGGCGCGAGCGCGGCCAGACGCTCATCGTCGTGACGCACGACACCTGGGTGGCCAGCCGCGCCTCGCGGCGCATCTGGCTGGACCGCGGCCGCCTCGGGGAGGAGCCTGCGGCCGCGGTGCCCGGCCTCGACGCGAGGGTCGTCGCCGAGCCCGCCCTCGCGGTTGCCGGGCGCCTCTGACAGCGCTCCCCTGGCGCTCCCACCTCCCGGCGCCATCAGGGCGCGTGCGGTCTCCCCACCGCACGCGCCCTTCCTTGATTTCTCGTCAGGTGTGGCCGATAGGTGTGGTGAGAGAGTGTCTTCTACCTGCGGGAGGGCGTTGTGACGCCCCACATGGCTCTGTACATCTCGCCGCTCGTCGTGTCCGCGGCGGTGATCGTCGCGCTTCTGGTCGTCACCTGGCGCAGCCGCTCCGACCCGGTCGCTCCGTGGTTCGCCGCGACCCTCGTCGCGTTCCTCATCTGGACCGTCGGCTACGTCTTCGAGATCTTGAGCCCGTCGCTCGACGCCAAGCTGCGGTGGGCGGACTTCGAGTTCATCGGCATCGCCGTGCTGCCCGTCGTGTGGTTCGAGGTCGTGCGCCGCTACACCGGACACGGACCGCTGCCCCGCTGGTTCGCCGCGCTGCTCGCCGCTTTCGTCGCCGTCTCGGTGGTGGTCTTCGCGGTGAACCCGGGCGGCATCTTCCGCGGGGCGCCCACGCTCGACACGACGACGTCCCCGAGCGTGGTCGTGCCGGACTACGGCTGGTACTGGGCGACGCTCTTCATGCCGGTCGTCTACCTGCTGCTTGCCACGACGGTGGTGCTGCTGGCCCACGCCATGTGGCGGGACCGACAGTCGCTGTACAGGCTGCAGTACGGATTGCTGATCGTCGCCATCCTGCTGCCGGTGATCGCCGGCACCCTGTACATCCTCGGGGTGGAGCCGGCGCCCGGCCTGAACCCGACCACGGCGGTCGTCAGCATCTCCGGGGCGATCATGGCCTACGCCCTCTTCCGCTACCGGCTGTTCGGCATCGCGCCGCTCGCGCGCGGTATGGTCGTGGACGGGCTCTCGGACGGCGTCATCGTGCTCGACACCTACGACCGCATCGTCGATTTCAACCCGGCGGCGCGCCAGCTCTTCCCGGATCTTGACGGTGAGGCGCTGGGCCGGCCGGTCTCCGAGATCCTCGCGTTCCACCCCGGCCTGCTGGAGAGCATCGGGCACGTCGCGGACGACAGTGCGCAGGACACGGTGGTCGCCGAGCTCTCGGTGGCGCTGCCCGGCGACGCCGCCGGCGGCCTGCCTGAGTCGCGCCACTTCACCCTGGCGCTGACTGCGGTGCGCACGTCCGGCGGGCGAGTACTCGGCCACTCGGTCCTGCTCCACGACGTGACCCGCAGCGTCGAGCTGTTACGGCAGGTCGAGCGGCTGGCGACGACTGATCCGCTCACGGAACTGCTGACACGGAAGGCCTTCCTCGAGCTCGGCGAGCGTGAGATGACGCGCGCCCGCCGGCAGGGGTTCCCGATGTGGCTGGTCAAGCTCGACCTCGACCACTTCGCGCTGGTCAACGACCTGTACGGCTCCGATGTGGGCGACGAGGTGATCCGCGCCGTCGCCGGCGCCTGCCGCCGGATCCTCCGCGCGTTCGACCTCGTCGGCCGGTTCGGCGGCGAGGAATTCGTCATGCTGCTCCCGCACCTTTCGGCCGTGGAGGCCGAGGAGATCGCCGAACGGCTGCGGCAGACAGTCGAGGCCCTCGCCGTCTGGAAGGACGACCAGCTCGTGACGGTGACGGCCAGCGTCGGCCTCGCCGGCACCGAGCGCACCGACCACGAGTTCCTCAACGACCTGCTTGCGCCGGCGGACTCGGCCCTGCGGCGGGCGCGGGAGGACGGCGGCAACCGCGTCGTCGTCGGCGCGGAGGAGTGGGGCGCCTCCGGGCCGGCCGGAAGGGCCCAGCGGCCCGGCGGGGAACAGGGACCCTGAGCAGACAGTCGACGCGTGGCCAGCGCCGCGCCGTGAACGGGAGGGTCCATGGGTCGTGACAAGGATGCGCCGCAGAGCCGCGGCGCGCTTCGCCGGGCGCGCTACCGCGAGATCGCGAAGGTCCTCTGGGAGGAGCGCATCCTCAGTGCATTCAAGGGAAGCGGGCTGGAGGAGCACGCGCCGCCGGACGCCGTCGAGCCGGCGGCCGCCCCCGGCGGCAAGGAGAAGGACCTTCCCTCGGCGGTGCGCATCCGTCACGCCCTCGAGCGGCTGGGCCCGGCGTTCATCAAGATGGGGCAGATCCTGGCGACGCGCCGGGACCTGGTCACCCCCGACCTGGCGGCCGAGCTCGCCAAGCTGCAGGACGACGTCCCCACGCTCCCGTGGGAGGAGATGCGAGAACGCATCGAGAGCGAGCTCGGAGGCTCCGTCGCCGAGCTGTTCGCGACCTTCGACGAGACGCCGCTGGCGGCGGCCAGCATCGGTCAGGTGTACCGCGCGACGCTGCCCGACGGTACCGACGTCGCCGTGAAGGTGCAGCGTCCCGGGGTCAGCGAGACCATGGAGATGGATCTCGAGATCCTCATCGAGCAGGCGCACCGCATCGGCGCGCACACGCAGTGGGGCAAGGACTTCGACGTGGCGGCGCTGGCCGACGAGTTCTCCTCCGTCCTGCGCTCCGAGCTCGACTACACGCACGAGGGCCGTGCCCTGGATCGCTTCCGCACGGCTTTCGAGGACGACCCCGACGTGGTCTTCCCGGCCGTGTACTGGGACCACACCTCGAGCCGGGTGCTCACGATGGACTTCGTGGATGGGACCCCCGCCACCGCGCTCGAAGCCGGGCGCGTGGAGGGTGTCGACGGGGCGCGGGTCGTCGAGCTCGGCGTCGCCGCCTACTTCCGCATGATCTTCGAGATGGGCTACTACCACGCCGACCCGCACGCGGGGAACATCTTCGCGCTCGGCGGCGGGCGCATCGCCTTCGTCGACTTCGGCCGCGTCGCCACGGTCTCCGAGCGCAACCGTGACGCGACCTTCGACATGCTGCTGGCGATCTTCGACGACGATCCGGCCGGCGCCACGGAGGCCGTGCTCCAGATGACGGGGATGCCGCCGCACGTCGACCTCGCCTCCCTGGAGATCGAGCTGGGCGCGATCATGAGCCAGTACCGGCGCGCGCAGATGAACGGTGGCGGCCTCGACGACATGGTGCATCGCCTGCTCTCGATGATGCGCGAGCACCGCCTCCACCTGCCCACCGAGCTGACCGTGCTGCTCACCACGCTGGGAATGGTCGACGGGGTCGCCTCGCAGCTCGACCCGTCGTTCCGGCTGGTCGACGCGGCCAAGCCGTTCGCCAAGAAGCTCGTCCCGCAGCAGTTCGGACCGGAGAAGCTCTTCAAGCGGACGCTGCGCTCGGGACGCGCCTACGCCCGGTTCTTCGACGCGCTCCCGCTGCAGCTGACGCGCGTGCTGCGCCGGGCGGGGGAGGGCGAGTTCCGCATCTCGATCCGGCCGACGGAGTTCAAGCCGATCATGGACCGTCTCGAGGCCGGGTTCACGCGGCTCGCCTACGCCCTGATCGTGGCGGCGCTGATCATCGGGTTCTCGTTCCTCGTCAGCCGGTCCGACCTCTCGACCGCGGAACGGGTCGGCTACCGGGTCGTCCTCTTTGCGGCCCTTGCGAGCGTGGCGTGGTTCCTCATCAGCCTCGCGCGCGTCGAGTGGCGGAAGCGGCGTGAGGAGAAACACCCGACGGACTGAGGCGCCGCCGCGCCGGGGCGGTCCCGGCGGACTGAGGCGCCGCAGGAGACGCGCCGCCGCAGTCGCGCGGACTCGCCGCCGCAGCCGCCGCGGTCCCGAGTGACCGCGCCTCGGCTCCGCCTCCGCACGGGCGCGTCTCAGCCTGGCCGGAGCAGCCACGCCTCGGCCTGGCTCAGCCACCTGTCGGGGCCGCAGGGGTGCGCTCCGCTGGAGAAGGCCGGAGACGGCAGCAGGGCAGTGCACTCCGCCGCAGACTGGCTCCCGATACCTTTGAAGGTATCAGAGGCCAGCCTCCCGGAGGTGGTAGCCGGGCCGTGTCGTCGCGCATCGGCCTTCGGCCCGGTTCGAGGCTCGCGGCCGGCTTCAGTACATCTGCACCGGCGGCGCGGCCAGGCAGAGCGCGAGCTGGCGCTGCCCGTCGCCGATCACCGGCGGGCCGTGCGTGACCAGCACGTGCTCGAGCGGCCGTTCGGCCAGCTCTCTGAAGCTCGGCGCGAACACGTCTCGGTACCAGTCTGCGCCGGTCCCGCTGCTCAGGGTCCAGAAGCGCAGGCCGCTCTCCGCGCCGACGACGGCGTCGCCGAACACGACGGCGCGCAGCTCCGGGATGTACATCGGGTGCTCGCTGCGGCGGGGGCGGCCGATGGTGTACGCCTCGGCCGCCCCACCCGCGATGGGCGCGGCCGTGCCGGCGGAGCCCATCGGCACGACCTCGAGCGGCGTCTCGGGGCGCAGTCGCTTGCGCACGAGCGCGTGGCCCCAGAGTCGCGTCGGCCGCTGCGCGGCGAAGCGCTCGTACAGCGCCTCCGCGCTACGCGTGTGGTAGGGGACGGTGATGAGCAGTTCGACGCGCGCGGCCGCTGCGGCCAGGAGCTCCAGCTGGGCGACGAGCGCGTCGCGCCTCACGTCGTCTTCCGGCGGCACCAGCGGGTCGACCAGCAGCAGCGCCTCGCCGGCGACCAGCGCGTACGACTCGACCTCTTCGGTCCTCGGTCGCCACTCTGGGTGCGGCGCCGTCCAGCGGTGGATGCCGGCGGCCAGCTCGTCCATGTCGTCCTCCTCGGTGCGCCTTCCTCGTACCGCATTCTTGTCCTTTCGGGGGCGCCGACAATCACCGTGTCGTCTGTCGTCAGGATTGAATACTCAAAGGTGGACCCTCGGCGGCCGAAGACAGAAGCTATGGATGGGCAGCAGACAGACCCGCGGCGCTGGGAGCTCGACGAGTACTACCGGATCGCCCGCTGGTCGCTCGGGACGCTGGCGCCGTTGGCAGCGGCGCTGGTCGTCCTCACCGTCCTGAGCGACTCGCTCACGCTGTTCCTGCTCTCGCTGCAGTCGTGCATCGGCGTGCTGGCGGGCGGGTTCGAGGTGCTCGGCATGCGCCGCGCCCTCACGGGGAACGCCTTCAGCGTCGTCCACGGGCCGGGGAAGTTCGACAGCTTCGCCGCCTTCCTTCGCGGGGTGTTCGGGGTGCCGCTGGCGCTCTGCACGCTCTATGTGGCCGTGCTGCGCCTCCGCAGTCCCGTGGACGTCGACTACGAGCTCGCGCTCGTCGCCCTGATCCTGGTGCTCGCCCGCGCCGCCTTCTCACTGGTCATCAAGCAGCGGCTGATGGCGCGGCTGGATCATCCGTCTCCGCGCCTGCGCGCCGCGTACTCGTTCCGGCGCGGCGCGACCATCAGCTCGATCGTCGTCTTGGCGATCCTCGTCGGCGGCCTCGCCTTCGAAGACGCCGGCATGCTCGGCGTCGGCGACCGCTTCGACCCGATCGCCGCCGCGCTGTTCGCCGTCTACACGCTGCCTGTGGCCGCGCGCCAGTGCCTGCGGCACTTCAACGCGCTCGTCGACCGGCCGCTGCCGGCCGAGGAGCGTGCGTACGCTCTGAGCATCGTCGCGGCGCGGCTCGAGGGCCGCGACGTCGCCTGGCAGCTGCGCACGCGCATGAGCGGGCACGAACGCGTCGTCGAGGTGGAGATCGAGCCCGGGGTCACCGCGCCGCTCGCGCGCTTCGATGTCGCGTACCGCGACGTCCAGAGCGCGCTCGTCGAGCGCTTCGGAGACGTGCGCTTCGCCGTGTTCTTCCCGTCGAGGGAGGAGCCGTGAGTGCGCCGGCCGGCCAGCTGACACCCTCCGTGGCCGGCGCTCCGCCGGGCCCGCCCGCCGGTGCCTCGCCGGCGCCGTCCGCCGGCGACGACGTCCGCGCCCTCTACCGGGTCATGCGCTGGGGGTTCTGGAGCAACATCCCCGTCGCCGGCCTGCTGCTCGTCGTGGGCGCAAGCGCCGGATCCTCGGCGATCGTCGTGATGATGCTCCAGAACGTGGTGGATGTGATCGTGCAGCTCTTCGAGCTCTACGCCATCCGCCAGGTGATCGCGCGCGACGCCGAGGCGTTCCCGTATGGGGCGGGCAAGCTGGAGAACTTCGCCGCCTTCCTGTGGGCCGTGCTGACCATTCCGGCGGCGCTGTACGTGCTGGCGATCGCGGCTGATGACCTGTGGACGCCGGACTCGGTGCAGTACGGCGTCACCATCCTCGCCATCCTGGTCTCGGCGGCGCGACTCACGGTCCTGTATGTCGCCCTGCGCAAGGTCCGCTCGCGCATGGGCGCGTCGTCGCCGGTGCTCACCGCCTATCAGGCCGACACGAAGATCGACATGCTGAGCAACTGGGGCGTCGTGCTGTCGCTCGGCGCGGCGTTCGGCCTCGTCGCCGCCGGCGCCGAGTCTGCGGGCTATCGCGTCGACCCGGCGGTGGCCATCGTCGTGGCGGTGTATTCGCTCGTGCTGGGCGGGCGCATCCTGCTCGGCAACTTCCGCGCCCTCATGGACCTCCCGCTGCCGGTGGTCGAGCAGCTCACGGTGATGAGGGCGCTCGCCGAGCGGCACGCGGCGTTCGAGCACATCGGCGCGGTCGAGACGCGCGTGAGCGGCGACGAGCGCCTCGTCGACGTCGAGCTGCAGTTCGCCCCCGGGACGACGATCGCCGATGTCGAGGAGGTGGCGCGCGGGCTGCGCGAGGACCTCGGCCCGCGCCTCGGCGACCTCGAGGTCCGCGTCGCGCCGCGCACGAACGTGCTGTCCGTGGACGTCGTCGGGGGAGACGGCGAAGGCGCCTGAGCCGGCCTGGCGGCGGCGGCGGCGGCGGCGGCGGCGGCGGCGGCGGCGGCGGAGCCCTTCGGCCCCGCC
>CAIYOD010000145.1 GCA_903927755.1 uncultured Thermoleophilia bacterium
CGCCACGGTGTCGCACGTCATGAACCTCGTGATCAGCCGGCTCACGAGCGCCGACATCCAGAGCACGATCACCCCCGACGAGGGCCGCAACGTACCCTGGCACTACAACAATGTCGCCGCCGTGAACACCGCCAAACAGAGCCTCGTGGGCATGGACGGCCTGCGCGAGATGGTCAAGCTCGATCGCGAGGCCCCCGAGCTCAAGGCCAAGGTCCGCGAGATCAAGGAGCGCGCCGTCCTCTTTTTCGAGGCGATGCTCCGCGAGGGCGGCTACTTCGCCGCCGTCGAGCAGGCCTACTTCGTCGACTCCGGCATTTACCCCGAGACCCACGACGACGGCATCGCCCGCAAAGGTGACGGCGGCGTGGCGGCGGGCTCGATCGTCGAACGCGCCGCCGACTACCTGGCGCCGGTCTGCCACCAGTTCGGCCTGAACCACCTGCCGGAGGGGTACGACGCGGAAGGCGGCCCGGCCGCAGGCGAGGCCGCCCACAAGCCCTGCGACCTCATCGGCGGCTGCACGCTGTGCGATGCCGAAAAGGTGCCGTTCATCGACGAGCTCGACCCCGAGGACAACGTCAACGTGCGCCTGGCGCAGACCGCCGAGCTCCGCGAGAAGGGCCTCATCAAGCCCGAGGTCCAGTGGGCCGCCGACGGCTGGGTTGTCGTCACGATGTTCCTGCCCGCGGCGCCGCGCGTCGCGGAGTTCGCGGCGCTCGAGCTCGGCAAGGCCATGAACCTGCAGGCCTGCGAGGTCATCAACAAGCAGGTGATGCACCCGGCCGAGGGCACGCTCATCGAGCTCAAGGGCCGGCTGGACGCCGTCGTCGACCCGGCCGATCTCACGATCCCGCCGGAGCCCGTGGTGATGAGCGACGCCGAGATCAAGGCTTTCGTCAGCGAGAAGAAGCTCAAGTGCGTGGCCGCCACGGTGGGCGAGGACGAGCACTCGGTGGGCATGCGCGAGATCATCGACATCAAGCACGGCGGCCTCGAGAAGTGGGGCTTCGCCTGCGAGTACCTGGGCACCTCGGTGCCGGTCGAGAAGGTCCTCGACGCGGCCATCGAGCACGCCGCGCAGATCGTGCTCATCTCGACGATCATCTCGCACGGCGACATGCACCGCAGCAACATGGAGAAGCTCGCCGACCTGGCCGTGGAGAAGGGCGTGCGCGACAAGCTCCTGCTCATCAGCGGCGGCACGCAGGTCACCGACGAGCTCGCCCGCGGCTGGGGCATGGACGCCGGCTTCGGGCGCGGGGCCAAGGGCATCGGCGTCGCATCGTTCGTGGTGACGACGATGCGCGAGCGCGGGATGTGAACACACATGGGGCACGACACGGACGGCTCGATCGCTGCCGCGGAGCGCAGGGCGACGACCGTGGTGTGGCTGGTCGTCCTCGCCGTGAACCTGCTCCAGGCGCTGGGCTTCGTCACGCGACCGTTCGCGCCCTGGGCCAATTCGGCGCTGGGTATCGTGATCGCACTGCTGGCCGTTCCGGCGACGTATGCGCTCGTCGTCTTCGTGCGCGCCGGCAGCGGCCGGCTGGCGCTCGCGGGACCGATCGCGTTCGATATCTTCGTGATCCTCATGCTGGCTGTGGACTACGTGACTCGCTTCGAGTGGCGGGACCCGGCAGTGCCGGTC
>CAIYOD010000146.1 GCA_903927755.1 uncultured Thermoleophilia bacterium
GGCATGGCGGCCGGAGCCGCCGGTTCCGCCGCGACCACCGCCGACGCCATGGCGGCCGCGGCCGGAGGATCCGCGGCCGCGACGACCGGCGAGCCGGTGCGCCTCGGCGACGTCGCCACCGTGAAGATCGCGCCGGCGCCGCTCACCGCCATCACGCGGACCAACGGCGAGGCCTCCGTCGGCATCTCGGTGAGCAAGGCCAGCAGCGGCAACACCGTCGACATCGCCAACGCCGTGGCCGAGGAGCTGCCCGCGCTCACCCGCGAACTGGGCGGCGACACCACGATCACCACCGTCGTCGACCAGTCCGTCTTCATCAAGGACAGCATCCGCTCTCTGGTGCGGGACGGCCTCCTCGGCGCGCTCTTCGCCGTCATCGTCATTTGGGTGTTCCTGCGCAGCTGGCGGTCCACGGTCATCGCCGGCCTCTCGATCCCGCTCAGCGTGGTCGGCGCGCTCATCATCCTGTGGTCGCGCGGCGAGTCCCTCAACATGCTCACGCTCGGCGGACTCACCATCGCCATCGGCCGCGTCATCGACGACTCCATCGTGGTCATCGAGAACACCTACCGGCACCTGCAAGAGGGCGAAAGCATTCGGCGCGCCGCATACACGGGCACGCGCGAGGTGGCGGGCGCCATCACCGCGAGCACCCTGACGACCGTCGCCGTGTTCCTCCCCCTCGGGATGGTGGCCGGTCTCGCCTCGGAGTTCTTCCGGCCGTTCGCCCTCACCGTGACGTTCGCGCTACTCTGCAGCCTCGTCGTCGCCCTGGTCGTCGTCCCGGTCGCCTCCACCTGGCTGCTCTCCAAGCGCCAGGTGGGCCACCGCGACGAGAAGGAGCTCAGCGCCCTGCAGAACGCCTACCTGCCGGCCCTCCGCTTCGCGCTCGACCACAAGGCGATCACGCTCATCGCCGCAGCGGCGATCTTCGTCGGCACCATGATGCTCACCCCGCTGCTCAAGACCAACCTGTTCGACAGCTCGGGGCAGCCCACCATGAGCATCACCCAGACCATGGATCCCGGCACCAGCCTGGACGCCACGATGGCTGCCGCGTCCAGGGTCGAGGAGGTCCTCAAGAACACGGAGGGCGTCGAGATCTACCAGGTCACCGGCGGCAGCACCGGCAGCCTGTTCGGCGCCGGGGGCGGCACCAACGCTTCATCCAGTCAGGCCGCGTTCGCGATCACTACCGACCCCGACGCCGACAAGAACGCCATCATGGACGAGGTGCGCGCCGGCGTCGACGAGCTGGAGAACGCCGGCACCATCAGCGTCACCGGCGACGACTCGTCGTCGTCGATGGGCGGCATGTCGCTCATGGAGGTCCGCATCTCGGCCTCAGACCCCGCAGTCCTCAAGGAGGCCAACGACGTCGTCCTGGCCGAGGTCGAGACGGTCGACGGACTCGCCGACGTCACGTCCAACCTCAGCGAGGGCAGGCCTTCCGCGACCATCGTCGTCGACCAGGAGAAGGCCGCCGCGGCCGGCGTCACGCCGGCGACGCTGAGCCAGTACACGACGCTGGTGCTCAACGGCTACCCGCTCGGCACCGTACCCACCACAGCGGGGACGCTGCCGGCTCAGCTCATGGTCGGCGAGATCGTCGTGCCGCCGCTCCCCGGCGCCGTGAGCCAGGTGCTCGCCAAGCTGCCCGTCCCCGGCACCGCCGGCCTGGTGCCGCTCGGCGACATCGCCAAGGTCGTCGAGGTCAAGGCGCCGGTCCAGGTGACCCACGTCGACGGCGCGCGCACGGCGAGCATCACCGCCACGGCGGTGAACAACAACATCGGCGCGGCCTCCACGGCCGTCGAGGACGCGCTCAAGGACGTTCGACTGCCGGAAGGCGCCACCTGGGAGCTCGCCGGCGCCACTGAGGCCACGAACGACGTCTTCCGCACGCTGGGCATAGCCATGCTCGTCGCCATCCTGCTCGTGTACATCATCATGGTGGCGACCTTCCGCAGCCTGCTGAACCCGCTCATCCTGCTGGTCAGCATCCCGTTCGCCGCCGTCGGCGCCGTGCTGGCGCTGGTCATCACCGGCACGAGCCTCGGCATGCCGAGCCTCATCGGCCTGCTCATGCTGATCGGCATCGTGGTCACCAACGCGATCGTGCTGCTCGACCTCGTGGAGCAGTTCCGGCGCAAGGGCATGGACGCCCGCACCGCCGTCATCGAGGGTGGCCGGCGGCGCCTGCGGCCGATCCTCATGACGGCCGTCGCCACGATCCTCGCGCTCATCCCGATGGCGCTCGGCATCGGCGGCGAAGGCGGCTTCCTCTCCACTCCGCTCGCCGTGGTGGTCATCGGCGGGCTGTTCACCTCGACGTTCCTCACGCTGGTCCTCGTGCCGGTGCTCTACCTGGCGTTCGACCGGCTGCGGCCGGCGGGCGCCTACGAACCGGACGACGAGGACTACGTGTCGGTGACGCAGAAGCCGGCCCCGGCCGACTGACCGCACAACGGACGGACAGCGAATCGGCGGCGGACCGCCTGAGCGACGACGGCGGACCCCGCCGGGCGACAGCGCCCGGCGACCGCCGCCGTTTCGCTGCAGTACTCTTCTTTCTGGACGGTCGGACCTCGCGACCCGGCCCAGGGACGACACGACGAGAGGAGAGCCCGTGGCCAAGCAATCTCCCAGGAAGACCGCAGGCAAGGCGGCCGCCAAGCCGCGCACCGCAGCCGACATCGTGCGTGGCACCCCCCGCAAGCTCACGCGCGCGCAGCTGATTGACGAGCTCAACAACGACCTCGCCAAGGAGTTCCAGGCGCTGGTCCAGTACGTGCAGCACGCCGCGGCCATGAGCGGCCCACAGTACGACGCCATCAAGGCCGAGCTGGTCGTGCACTCGAACGAGGAGCATGCGCACGCGATCTCCCTGGCCGACCAGATCGACTTCCTCGGCGGCGTGCCGGGCGTCGACGTGGCCGAGGCGCGCATCTCGCCGGACTCCAAGGTCATGCTCGAGCAGGACCTCGACGGCGAGCTCGACGCCATCGCCCGCTACCGCGAGCGCATCGCCCAGGCCGAGATGCTGCAGGAGTACGGCCTGCGCCGCGCGCTCGAGGACATCCTCATCGTCGAGGAGGAGCACGCACGCGACCTCCAGGACGCGCTCGACCGCTGAGAGGGTACTGAGCGGAGGCCGGGGCGTGGGCGCTACGCCGTCGCCCCGGCCTCCGCC
>CAIYOD010000147.1 GCA_903927755.1 uncultured Thermoleophilia bacterium
ATGGGCCGCCTTCCTCCCGAATCGGACTGCTTACGTCGGGATGATTCTCGGCTATCCCATGATCAGGTGCGTGATCTCACCCGCTCTGAGCGACACGTTTCGTCGTACAGGAAGCGACATGTTTCAGCGTACGCCGACAACCTGAGTGGGTACGTCCAGTCCACCGACGAGTTCTTGAAGGACGCGCCGGCAGCGGAAGCACTCGTCGGCAACCTGTGCGGCCGTGCCCTCGGTCAGAAGCTCGCCCTAGAGCTTGCCGTGGGCGACGGCAGCGACCACATCAACGGGCTCTTCCACGCAGCCGGTTCCGGCAAGACGGCGGCGTCCCCGACCACCTTCTCGGCGGACGAGCTGCTTGAGCTGCGCGCGTCCATCAGCGGTGCGAACCGGCGTCGCGGCGTCTGGATTGTCAGCGACGCGGCCGAGCTGGTGCTCCTCACCATGAAGGATGGCGAGGGCAGGTACCTGCTTCAGCCCTCCATCGCCGCAGGCATGCCGGACACGCTGTTCGGCAAGCCGCTGCACGTTGAGGCGAACGGTCCCGCCGTCGAGGCGGGGGGCAAGCCAGTCGTCTTCGGCAACTTGCGTGACGGCTACGTTGTGCGGCCCGTTGGCGGCATCGAGGTGACGCGGTCCGACTCGGCGAGCACCGACGCGTTCGTCTCGTGGCTCGTTACCTGGCGTTTCCAGCTCCGCGTGGACGCCGACCTGCTCGTCCCGGGTGCGGTCAAAGCGTTGACCATGGCCGCTGCCTGATCCCGACCCCAAGTTGGCCCGCCGCCTCGCCCACCACCCCGAGGCGGCGGGCCTTTTCCCACCTTGAAAGGACACCCGCTGTGAAGCCGGAAATGCACCTCCGCACCGCACAGACCAGCTTTGAAGTACGCAGCGACGGCGGCGGCCACACGCTCGTCGGCCACGCCGCCGTCTTCGACACCGAGACCACTATCGCGGGCCTGTTCCGCGAGATGATCGCGCCCGGTTCCTTCCGGAAGACCATCAAGGAATCCGACGTCCGCGCCCTCTTCAACCATGACCCGAACTTCGTGCTGGGTCGGAACAAGTCGGGCAGCCTGCGCCTGTCCGAGGACGAGTCCGGGCTCCGGTACGAAGTCGACCTTCCCGATACACAGGCGGCGCGCGACGTCTACACGCTGATTGCACGGGGCGACGTCAGCCAGTCGTCCTTCGCTTTCAAAGTCGTCAAGGAGCAGCGCTCGGACCCGGAGGAGGGTCAGACCCTGCCGCTGTTCGTGGTCCGAGAGGCTCGCCTGTACGACGTGAGCCCGGTGACCTACCCCGCCTACGACGAGACCGACGTGCAGGCCGCGAGTGCCTATGAGGACACGGACGCCCTGCTGCGCCGTTACGCGTCGTACACCGGCCTGTCGCTTGAGGACGTGCGCGCCCGGCTGCGGCGTGGCGAGCGCATCTGGAGCCCTAAGAAGGTCTGGACCGTGGTTCGCGACACGCTGGCTATCTCGTGACCGTGCACGCCCGCAAACGTGCGGCCACCGCAGTGACCCCGGCGCGACCACGCCCCACTGCCGCCGAACGTAAGCAGCGCAGCAAGGCCGTAGACGCCTACTGCCGGGTGCAGGGCTGGGCCGACCTCTCCGGATCTGGCGTGGCCCTATGCCAACGCTGTGGCGATGCCGTCCCGCGCGACCAGCTCGCGGTGGCGTGCGACGGGCTCGTCATCTGCCGGAACTGCGCCCGCGAAGCGCAGGGCTGAAGGCGGGGGGCAGGCTCATCACGGGCGTATTGGGGGCGACCGCCCGCGGTGGGGGCACTTACACCGCCTTCGGAAAGTTTCCGGAAATTGAGCCTGCCCAGTCCACTACTCGGGACAAGCGACCAATCTGGGCTCGGATTCGACGCGACTTCCGGAAGAGCAGTGGACAATAACCGTCTCATAACCGGCATTATACTGCTCGTACGATGCCAAGGAAAGGGCCGCCGTCTCGGCGCAGAGGACAGGCGACCCGCGATGACGAGTGATGCCCACCAGTGTCCCGTGCTGGCCACCTGCCGCGCCGCGCCTACGTTCCCGGTGAGGCGGGCCGCTCGGCGTGGCTACTTGTTCCCCTTGGCCCTGTTGTGCGTGACACACAGCATCTCGCAGTTGCTGAGGTCCGTGGCCCCATCCTTGGACCAAGCCGCGACGTGATCCGCGTCCATCTCCTTCTGCTGGTAGATGCGTGACTTGTTGGTGTTGTTGCCGACTGCGCACAAAGGGCAGTTGGACAGGTTGTCTGCCTTGGCCTTCACGGTCTGGCGCTCGTAGGCCAGCTTCTTGGTGTTGTCATCGAACAGGCGGATGGAGAGGAACTCCGGGTGCTGACTACCGCCAAGAAGGTACTCGTAGATGCCCCTTCGGTTCTTGACTGCCCAATCGCCCATGAGCCTCCGTACCCCAGCCTCCATCTGCGCCGGATCGTACGACGCGGCGTGGTACGTCTCGTATAGCCGCCCCCACTCCAGCCCCTGCATCTCCTTCTCAACATCCGTGAACACGCTCGACACCCAGTCGATAACGGTATTGAAATACGTCTTCAGCTCATTGATGTCGCCATCTTTGCGATGCGCGCTCATGTAGCCGCCGATATCGCCCTTGCTCACCCAGTCCAGCGCCCGCTCCAGGAAGTCCTGCCGGTTCGCGCTGCCCTTGATGTACGCGCTCCATTTCTGGATGTTCGCGTTCTGGCTGTTACTGAACTCGGCCTTGGCAAGCGTCACGAACGGCCCGGAGTAGATGGCGTTCAAGAGCTCTTGGGAGTTGAGAGGCACGCCCGAGATGTTGATAGTCTGAAACCACTGCTTGATCTCGGTCTCCGTGCCCTCGCACTCGTAGATCAGCAACTTCGAGCCCCGAATCTTGGCCTGTTGGTCGGCGGCCAGGCTGTCGAAGTTCTTCGGATTGCCGTTGTCGATAATCGCGAACTTGTTCGTCACGAACCGTCCGATACTGGTGATCCGTTGCTGGCCGTCCAGTACCTCGAACTCATCCTTCGCGACCTCGTTGAAATAGATCAGCCCAAGCGGATATCCGTTGAGCAACGATTCGATGACCGCCTGCTCCCTCTTGCCACCGCCATCGGCATAGATGTAGTTGCGTTGGTACTCCGGCTGGATGGTGAGCTTCCCGCCCAGGCCGAACAGGCCCTTGCCTTCGAGCTGGTTGTAGACGAAGCCGTTGCAGATGTCAGCGACGGTGAGGTCGGTGCGGAGGGTTGTATTCACTTCTTCTCCCCCTTCGCCGGGCGGCGGTGGCGGATGAGGACTCTGTGATACGAGAGGACGAAGAACTTCCCGTCAACTATGTAGTACGTCTTCCCGGTCGGCGGAGCATCCACCTTCATCGCTGGCGCGTCGTTGAGCTTGGTGACTTCGCTCCTTTTCCCGCCGGTGCCGACTTGGATCTGCTTTGGATACTTCTTACATGACCCGCCAAACGTGCTGGTAGTGATCCCCAGAATCTCGAACTGCTCGGGGTTGTACTTGTCGAGGAAGGTAATCGGAACGCCCATCGCTTCGTCGTAGTCACTCGGGATCGCGTCGGTGAAGGGGACTTCAATCGCATCGAAGTTGTCGTACCGCTCGTACCCTTTCCTGCCCTTGATCTCTTTGTGCCTGCTGAATCTCAGGTTGTCCGCCGCAGTCATGAGGGGCAGCTCCTGGTGGCGGCGTCCGTGGTCCAGGTTCGTGAACCAGCCGACGTTGCGGAACTTGACGAGTCCCGTGCTGTCGTCATAAACGCCGTCTGCAAACTTCCGACCACTGTCGGCAGGAATACTGAAGAACGCGTTTCCATTGGAGAATCCCGTCCCGAGCCACAGCTTCGTGTCCTTGATAAGTGGGAAAATCTCCTTGTAGGTGATGGCGTTTTTGGGGCCGATGATGAGGAACTTCTTCCCGTTCTCTACGAGCTGGGCGACGTATTCGCGGAAGTGGGAGAAGGGCGGGTTGGTGACGATGATGTCGGCTTGTTTGAGGAATGCGACGCACTCCGGACTGCGGAAGTCGCCGCCGGGGTACCTTTCGTTGCCCTTGAGGGCGATGCGGGCGGCCTTGTTGCGCTTGAGGAAGAGCTCGACGTCGGTCACGTTCGCCGCGCCGTCGCCGTCCTCGTCCTTCACTTGGTCGAGGATGACGGCCAGGGCCTTGGGCTTCTGGCGCTTGCCATTGCCCTCGTAGTATTCGGGGAACAATGTGCCCTGCCCGGCGATAGGGGAGCCGTCATAGCTGGTGGTGATGAGCTTCTTCAGCCCTAGCTTGTTGAAGTTGGCGGCGAAGTACTTGAAGAAGTTGCTCTCGAACGGGTCGTCGCAGTTGCAGTAGACGACCTTGCCGCGATAGGTGTGCGGGTCGAACTCGAGGTAGGCCTCAACTTCCTTCTGGATGTCGACGTATTGGGTATAGAACTCGTCCTTCTTGGCGGCCTTGGCGGCGCTCAAGCTTCGATTCATCGGCTTCCTGACGTCATTTCGGGCTAACCACAACTCGGCAGTCCGTGTAGGACATCGACACAGACGGCCCCCCTTCTGCATGTGACGCTACCACGAGCCTGAGGTCGCGTGAAGGACTGACAGCTCCTCCCCCAGATGTGGCGACTGTATCGCGGGGTCCTCGTCACCTATGCCTTTGCCGCCATCCACTTTGCGGCTAAGCTTAACCATCATACGAAATTGGTCGCTTCATAAGGAGGGCTCATGAGGCAAGCCATCGCGGTGCTGTTGCTGGCGGCTGCGCTGCTACTGGTCAGTTGTGGGGGCTCGAAGATAGCGGCACCCGAACATCTAGGCACGTGGGTTGGAACCAATGGGGGTGACATCGCCGCTAAGATTGTAGTGACGGGAGAGGCGGGCAACTACGCAGCGGAGATGACCACCGTGATGGAGGGTCTTGATCCATCGACCACAAGTTACAGCGGCGGTCAGGCTGACGAGTCCGGTCACGTCACATTCAAGGATGGCGACCACACCCTCACACTCAGCCCCGTTGAGGGTGGGCTCATGATGACTGCCTATGAGCACAACGAGTATGGCGGCGAGTCCGTCGATCTCGACTACAGAATGGCCCGCGAGTAGTAAGCCTCCGATGCCCACGTAGCGTCCAGGATTCGGAAACGACTTCGACGGCCGTGACCCTGGCGAATACTCGCCTAGAACGTCGGCAGCGCCAGCAGGTTGTTCGTCCACTTTCCGTCGGCATGCGTGCGCAGATAGGGCGGAGTTGCCTCTACCACGCCGACGCCAACCTTGCCGCCTCCGTCCTTGACGTAGGCCTTGCCGCCCTTGTTCTTGATCCAGTCGACCATCGTCGCACGGGTACTCTCGCCGGTGTTGCTGTTGTCGACGTTCTCCCACTTGACGCTAGCGATGTGCTCGTGGTCGGTCCCGCCGACCATGTGGCGCGCGGTGATGTAGACGGACACCGAGCCCTCCTATGTAGATGCCGAACTAATGTCAGCAGACTACATCGGTGGGGGGACGGAACTTAGGTGACGTCTTGGTGACGCTCCCGACGATTCTCGCCTCCAAACGGGCCGGAACCAGCCGCTCCCATGCGAAACAAGCTGAGCCATCAAATGAACAAGAATCCCTGCTGAGAGGGCCAAAACGACTCAGAGCGAACCAACCGGAAACAGGCAACGCCGCCCTACGGAACCGAAGGCCGCAGGTTCGAGTCCTGCCGTGCGCACCACTTCTTTCTCCTGCACCTTCCCTCTTTTCGCAGCGGGCAGCGGCGTGCTCACCAACGCGACACGCTCCAATTGCCGCCGGCGCGGGTACAGTCCCCCGTGATCACGCCCACGGCTACCTGAGGAGTCCCGCATCATGAGAGCACGGCTTCTTCCACCGAGCCTGGCGGTCGTCATCCTGCTGCTGGCGCTGGTCGCGGCCGGTTGTTCCGGCCAGGAGGCGGCGTCGTCAGGGGAGTCGTCGTCCGGCGCTGACCCCTCCGCCTACGTCACAGTAGACGTTCAAGCAGCCTCCGAGGCGCTTGACTCGGATGCGGAGGCCCAACTGCTGGACGTGCGAGAGCCTGATGAGTGGGCCGACACGGGCGTGCCCCAGGGAGCGGTGCTCATCCCTCTCGCGGAGGTGGAGTCGCGCGCCGCTGCCGAACTGGCCCCCGACAAGCCGGTCTACGTGATCTGCCGTAGCGGCAACCGCAGCCAGGTCGCCTCCGAGACGCTGGTGGGGCTGGGCTACACGCAGGTGTACAACGTGGACGGCGGCGTCACGGCGTGGGCGGAAGCGGGGCTGCCCATGGAGACGTACGCGCCCTGACCGCACTGGGCGGCCGGGCCGACCTCGGCTACTTGCCGGGGACCTTCTTCTTGATCGAGATAAGGAGGTCGGCGAGCCCGTTGGCGGCGCGGTTCATGGCCTTCCTGGTGATCGACAGAACCGTGGCGTTCATGCCGCCACTGTTGTAGCCCTTGACGAGCGCGGTGTACGACTGGTGACTGGTGGCCGCGGTGGTCTTGGTGAAGGCGACCACGTCGGTCCTCGCCTTGTAGCCGTCGAACGTGACCCAGGCTGAGTTCTCTCCCTTTCGGTCCGTGTACTTCTGTGCCGCTGTCTCGTAGGACGAATGCATCCTGTCTTCGGCGTCCGTCTGGTCGGTGTGGATGGGGTTGCAGATGTCGCCGTAGTAGTGCGCCATGAGGCCCACGTACTTGCTGGCCGCGGTCCAGTCGCCCGCCTTGCGCGCGCTCAGCGCCTTGCCGTAGTACAGCATGACCTTCTTGGGCGCATCCCCGTAGGTCGACGCGCCCCAGACGTCGTAGACGTGGTACCAGGTGTCGTGGAACACGGTGTCGGGGTCGTCCGTCTTCGGCTCGGCGACCTTGAGGACGACCCATCCGGCGTTCTGCCCGGCGGCAAGCCGCTGGGCCTCCCGGAGGATCCAGTCGTGCGTGCCGAAGCCGTTGCCGCCGCCGTCGCCGTTGCTCCAGGCCACGGCGGCCGTGGGCAGCAGCAGCGCCGCCAGACACGCCAGCAGCGCGAGGATCGTCAGTCGCGAGCGCATGGCCCCTCCTCCGCAGGTTCAAGGCCAGCTTAGCAGGGCACGGGGACGGCGAAGTGCGCAAGGGCGAGTCGCTCGGGGGACCGCGGCCGGCACGGGACGGCCGCCGGGATGAAGCCCCCGCGCCGCTGCTCTACCATGGGTCGCGACTCATGAGGCGTCAGAGGACACGTGGAAGGACCTCGTCGTTCGTGCGTGCGACGGCAGCGTCGGCGCTCGTCGTGCCGCTGGCCGCCATGCTGGTGGCCTGCGGCAGCCCGGAGGAGGCGACGGACTCGACGCCGCCGCCGGTGCGCATCGGCGCGATCTACAACCTCACCGGCGACCAGTCCGCACTCGACGCCCCGTCCCTCGACGGCGCGCGCCTCGCGGTCGACCGCATCAACGCCCGCGGAGGCCTCCTGGGCCGGCGCGTCGAGCTCCTGGAGCGCGACGGCCAGACCAGCGAGACCGGCGTGCAGCGGGCGGCGGCGAGCCTCGTCGCCTCCGGCTGCTCGGCCATCGTCGGCCTCTCCGACACCGACCAGGTGCTCGCCGCGGCGCCCATCGCGGCCCGCGCCGGCGTGCCGTTCGTGACCAGCGGCGCGACCTCGCCGCGGCTCCCGAAGCAGGTGCCCAACTGGCTGTTCCTCGCCTGTTTCGGCGACAACGCGCAGGCCGCCGCGAGCGCCCAGTTCGCCACCGACCAGCTGGGCGCGCGCACCGCGGCGATCCTGTACGACAAGGAGATGGACTACGCGCGTCTGCTGTCGAGGTACTTCGAGCGCTCGTTCCGCGCGCAGGGCGGAGAGGTCGTGGCCACGGCCGACTACGAGCAGGCGGCGCAGGCCGTGCCGCGACTGGAGGCCACCGGCGAGGAGTCGAGCACGAGCGGCGAAGAATCGAGCGGTGAAGAGCCCGGTGATTCGAGCGGTAGCGGCGATGACTCGAGTCCGGGCTCAGGCGATGACGAAGGAGGCTCCTCCTCAGCGGCCACGAGCACGAGCGCGGCGGCGAGCGCGAGCCCAGGCACGGCGCCCGCGGAGTCGGTCGACGTGCTCTTCGTGGCCGCCGGCCCGGAAGACGCGGCGCGCATCGTGCGTCGTCTGCGCGCCGCCGGCTACCAGCAGCCGATCATGGGCGGCGACAGCTTCGACTCCGAGTCGCTCATCCAGGCCGCGGAGAAGACCGGCGGCAAGGTCTACTACACCACGCACGCCGCCGTCGGCATGAGCTCGGCGAGCCGCGCCGTGCGCCGCTTCGACGCGTCCTTCCAGGCGGCCTACGGGCGACCACCACAGAACGCCTTCGCCTCGCTCGGCTACGACGCCGTCGACCTCGTCGCCTCGGCGATCAAGCGCGCCGATTCCGTCAAGCCGTCCAAGGTCCGCGACGCCCTCCAGGCGACGCGCCACTTCCCCGGCGTGACCGGGACGCTGAGCTACGACGGCAAGGACCGGGTGCCACGCAAGAAGGTCACCGTCGTGTGCGTGGGGCGACGACCGGTGGTCGTCGCCCAGTTCACGCCGGGGTACGTGCCGCGGCCCTGACGGGCCGCCGCTCTCAGTTCCGCCCGAAGATCGCCAGGAAGTAGAGGAGCTGGGCGATCGACGCCAGCGCCCCGGCGACGTAGGTCATGGCCGCGGCGGTCAGCGTCTGGCGGGCGCCGACCGCTTCCGCGTCGCTCACCAGCCGCAGCTCCCTGATCTGCACCATCGCCCGGCGCGACGCGTTGAACTCCACCGGCAGCGTGACCAGCTGGAAGATGATGACCAGCGAGAACACGATCAGCGCCAGCTGGACAAGGCCGAACGCCCCGAAGATCAGGCCGGCGAAGAGGATGAAGAACCACGCCTGCGAGCCGAAGGCGGCCACCGGCCAGATGGCCGAGCGGAGCCGCATGGGAGCGTAGGCCTGGGCGTGCTGGATGGCGTGGCCGACCTCGTGGGCGGCGACGGCGGTCGCCGCCACCGAGCGCCCGGCGTACACGGCCTCGGAGAGGAACACACCTCGAGACTTCGGGTCGTAGTGGTCGCTGAGCGGGCCGGCCTTGGACGGCTGCACGGGCACACTCTGCAGCCCGTTGCCGTCCAGGATCCGGCGGGCGACGTCGGCGCCGGTCAGGCCGCTGCCGACCGGGACGCGGCTGTTCTTGGCGAACGTGTTGCGGAGCCACCCTTGCACGGCCAGCCCGAGGATGAGCGGGATGCCGAAGCAGATGATGTAGAGAGTCCAGTCCATGGAGCTGATTCACCTCGCGGGGGGAGTGCCTGTCCTGTGATGTCAGTGTACCCGGCGGAAGCGGAGGTGGTGACCCGGTGGTTCTCACACACGGGCGAATCGGGCAGAATGCGGCCATGACCGACGTGCACTTCTCGCGAGACGACTACTACATGCGGCTGGCGCTCCGGGAGGCCGAGCGGGCCACCAGGCATGGTGACGTGCCGATCGGCGCCGTGATCGTGCTGGACGGCGCCGTGATCGCCGCGGCCGGCAACGAGCGCGAACTGCGCCAGAGTCCGGTGGCTCACGCCGAGATGATCGCGATCGAGCAGGCCGCCGCCCACATGCGCAGCTGGCGACTGCTGAACACCGTGCTCTACGTGACGCTGGAGCCGTGCCCGATGTGCGCCGGAGCCATCGTCCAGGCGCGCATCCCGCGGCTGGTCTACGGCGCCCCCGACGAGAAGGCGGGCGCCGCCGGGACGCTCTACAACATCTGCCAGGACGACCGCCTCAACCACTGCCTCGACATGACGGCGGGCCTGCTGGCGGACGAATCGGCCGCGCTCCTCCGGCAGTTCTTCCAGGCGCGGCGGTAGGACACCGTGTTCAACCTCCGCGCGTACGTCGACCCCGACCAGTTCGACGAGGTGACGCGCGCGCTGCACGCCCACGAGGGCGCGCGCCACATCGTGCTCTCTGGAACCACGATGGACACCGACGTCTCGCTCATCACGGCCGAGCTCGACGACGCGGTCGCCGACGCCGTGATCGAGGAGCTCACCGCGCTCGGGGTGCGCGCGGACGACCTCTCCATCGCGCGCGTGCAGGTGGTCCGCCCCATGACCCAGGAGGGCTACTCCATCGAGCTCGAGTCGCAGACGGACACGCTCGTGTGGAGCGAGGTCACCGACGAGGCCGTGGACAACATCGGCCTGCGCCCGAGCTACCTCGCCTACATGGCAGTCGCCGGTGTGATCGCCGCCTTCGGTGTGATCGACCGGAGCGCCGTGCTGATCGTCGGCGCCATGGCCGTCAGCCCCGACCTGCTGCCGCTCACGGCCGCCTCCGTCGGCATCGTGGCGCGACGGGGCTGGCTGTTCGGCCGGGCGATCGGCACTCTGCTGCCCGGCCTCGCGACCGCCGTCCTGACGGCGTGGCTGGTCACGCTCGCACTCCGCGCGACGGGAGTGGTCCACGTGGACGCCGACATCTCGTCAGACGTCGTCTTCAGCCTCGCCAACGTCTCGGTGGCCACCGTCTGCGTGGCCGCCGCGGCCGGGGTGGCCGGCATGCTGAGCTTCGAGACGCGGGCGAGCTTCGCCGTCGGCGTCGCCATCTCCGTGACCACCATCCCGGCGGCGGCCTACATCGGCGTCGCCGCGGGCCTCGGCGCCTGGCACGGCGCGGCCGGCGCGCTCGCCGTGCTGGGGGTGAACCTCGCCGTCCTGCTCGTCGCGGGGACGGCGACGCTGGGTTTCCAGAGCTTGATCTCCCGCCGCTGACGGGACAGAGCTCAGGCGGCGGACAAGCTCGAGGGCGCGGAGGGGAACGCGCCTCGCGAGCGGAATAGTGCAGAAGTGTGCCGGCCGGAGCCGGCGAGGGGTGCACCACGAACGGAGGGGTCATGGCAAGTACCGAGGCGACGGCGAAAGCCGTCGCGCCACCCGCGAAGGCCCGAGCCATGCCGTCGGCCAGGACCATCACCTGGCTGACCATGTGCTTCATGACGGTCTCGGCGGTGGCGAGCATCCGCAACACGCCGAGCATGGCCGTCTACGGCCTCGCCTGCATCTTCCTGTACCTGCTGCCGGCGGTGGTGTTCCTGCTGCCCACCTCGCTGGTCGCCGCCGAGCTGGCCTCCGGCTGGGACGGCGGCGTCTACAACTGGGTCACGCAGGGCATCGGCCCGCGTGCCGGCTTCATCGCCATCTGGACCCAGTTCGCGATGACGCTCACCTACTACCCGAGCCTCCTCGCCTACGTGGCCAGCACCCTCGCCTACGTCTTCATGCCGAGCCTCGCCAACAACGGCGTCTACACCGCCGCGGTGATCGTGATCGTCTACTGGGTCTCGACGCTGGTCAGCATGCGCGGCGTCGGCCTGGTGGCCAAGCTCTCGAGCAGCTCCATGCTCCTCGGCACGGCGATCCCCGGCTCGGCGCTCGTGATCCTCGGCGTCATCTACCTGCTGCAGGGCAACCAGAGCGCGGCGCCGATCGAGGCCTCCGCGCTCATGCCGCAGATCGCCGGCATCGCCGGCCTCGTCCTGATCGTCAATAACTTCCTGTCGTACGCGGGCATGGAAGTGAACGCCGTGCACGTGAAGAGCATGAAGAACCCCGGCAAGGAGTTCCCCAAGGCGATGTTCCTCGCCATGCCCATCGTGATCGCCATCTTCGTGCTGCCGGCGCTCGCGATCAGCTGGGTCGTGCCCTCGAGCCAGCTCACCCTCACCGGCGGCGTGATGCAGGCGTTCACCGCCTTCTTCGATCACTTCCACGTCTCGTGGCTCACGCCGATCCTCGGCATCATGCTCATCACCGCGTCGCTGGGCGGCATGATGGCGTGGCTGGCCGGCCCGTCCAAGGGCCTGCTGCTGATCGGGCGCAAGGAGGGCTACCTGCCGCCGTTCTTCCAGAAGGTCAACCCGGCGGGCATCCAGGTCAACATCCTCTTCGCCCAGGGCATCATCGTGACGATCATCGCCCTGCTCTTCGCGCTGATCCCGAACGTGTCCAGCGTCTACTGGATCTTCTCGGTGATCACCACGCAGGTGTACCTGATCATGTACTTCCTGATGTTCATCTCGGCGATGCGCCTGCGGAAGTCACAGCCCGACCACGAGCGCGGCTACCGGGCGCCGATCCTGCCCGTGCTGGCGGTCGTCGGTCTGGTGAGCTCCGTCGCCGCGTTCCTCATCGGCTTCGTGCCGTCGTCGCAGTTCGGCGGCGGCAGCACCGTCCTCTACGTGCTCATCATCGGCGGCGGGCTGCTCGTCCTCGGCCTGCTGATCCCGTTCCTGTTCCTGTGGCTGCGCAAGCCGGCGTGGAAGAACGCCGTGCCGGCGCCCGCCGACGACGAGGGATGAGGAGGTGACCACGATGGAGGAGAAGTCGCACAAGTGGATCTACGTCATCATCATCGTTGTGATCGTGGCGCTCATGGTCGCGGGAGCGCTGCTCTACCGCGACGTGAAGGTCACCAACGAGGCTCAGCAGAAAGCGAAGGAATTCGTCACGCTGCTGCAGGACGCGGGCCTGCCCGCCCCGACTGAGGAGCAGGCGGTCCGCCTGTACGGCGCCGACGGGGGCCCGTTCGCCGGCAGCCCGGACGCCGACCTCGAGCAGGCGGAGTACGGGTGGTGGCACGGGACGGCCGGCGCGGCCAACCGTCCGTTCCGCCTCCAGGGTGACTACATCGAGGCGGCCAGGATCTTCGTCGCCGTTTACACCCCGGAGAAGCTGGCGGCGTTCGACGAGTACGTCGCCGGCCTCGAGACCGATGACTCGCAATGACGACGAGGAGGGCATGATGCCCGCGGACCTGCAGCAGACCATCAAGGGCCTCATGCCCCGGCTGACCGACGAACTCAAGAAGCTCGTGCGCCTGCCCTCGGTCGCGTTCCCCGACTTCCCCACCGCGCCGGTCGAGCAGACGGGCGCGGCGGTCGCCCAGCTGCTGACGGAGGCCGGCCTGCCCAGCGTGCGCATGATGGACGTGCCGCGCGCGCCGCAGGCGGTGTTCGGCGAACGCCCGGCGCAGCCGGGCGCTCCGACCGTCCTGCTGTACGCGCACTACGACGTGCAGCCGGCCGGGCCGGAGGAGGCGTGGGCGAGCAAGCCGTTCGAGCCCACCGAGCGCGACGGCAGGCTGTACGGCCGCGGCGCCGCCGACGACAAGAGCGGCGTCGTGATGCACGCCGGCGCGCTCCTGGCCCTCGGGGACGACTGCCCGGTGGGCGTCAAGGTCCTCATCGAGGGCCAGGAGGAGGCCGGCGACGGCGGCATCGAGGAGTTCGTCGCCGCCAACGCCGAGCTGCTCAAGGCCGACGTGATCGTGATCAGCGACGTCGGCAACTACGCCCTCGGCGTGCCCACGCTCACGACGTCGCTGCGCGGCATGGCCGCCCTCGACGTCGAGATCGAGACGCTCGAAGGCGCCGTGCACAGCGGCATGTTCGGCGGCCCGGCGCCCGACTCCCTGATCGCCCTCTGCCGCATGGTCGCGACCCTGCACGACGACGCAGGCGACGTGGCCGTCAAGGGTCTCGGGACGATGGAGTATGACGGCGCGCCCTACGACGAAGCCGCGTTCCGCACCGACGCCGGCGTGCTCGACGGCGTGGACCTCGTCGGCAGCGGCACCATCGCCGACCGTCTGTACGGCAAGCCGTCGATCAACGTCATCGGCATCGACGCGCCCGCAGTGGAAGGCGCCGCCAACGCGCTCATCCCGAAGGCCCGGGCGCGCATCAGCGTGCGCCTCGCGCCCGGCGTGGAGCCCGACGACGCGCTGCAGGCCGTCAAGGCCCACCTCGAGGCCGTCGCCCCCTGGAACGTCAGGGTGAAGGTGACCCCCGGGACCACCGGAGAAGGCTTCCTCGCCAGGACCGACGGGCCGGCCTACGCGGCGGCGGGCACGGCCATGGCCGCCGCCTACGGCAAGGACGTCGTGCACTACGGCGAGGGCGGCTCGATCCCGCTGGTCGCCGCCTTCCTCGGCGCGATCCCCGGCGCGGAGATGATCCTCTGGGGCGCCGAGGAGCCCATGTGCAAGATCCACGCCCCCAACGAGAGCGTGGACCTCGGCGAGCTCGAGCGCTGCGTGCTCGCCGAGGCTCTGTTCATCGCGGGGATGGCCGAGCAGAAGTGAGCGACCGGCGCGAGGCGGCGGGTGACCGGGCGGCTCCGGCCGCCACATCCGCCGCCTCCGCTACCGCTTCGACCGGCGCGCCTCCCGGCCAGGCGGCCGCAGGCCACGCGACGGTCGCCGGCAAGAAGCGCTGGTGGTCGCTCGTCGCCCTCTGCCTCTCGGCGGCCATCGTCTGGTTCGCCGCCGCGAACATCCCTGTCGCGACCACCGCGATCTCCGACGACATCGGCGGGTCCGTCACGGCGCTGCAGTGGGCGAACACGATCTTCACGCTGACCTGCGGAGCGCTCGTGATCGCCGCCGGGCGCCTCGGCGACGTCTTCGGCCGGCGGCGCGTGCTTGGCATCGGCCTGGTCATCTTCGCCGTCGCCTCCGTCCTCGCGGCGCTCGCCCGCACCCCCGAGCTGCTCATCGCCGGCCGGGCCCTGATGGGCGCCGGCGCCGCGGCGATCCTGCCGGCGACGCTGGCCATCATCCCGATCGAGTTCCGCGGCAAGGACCAGGTGACCGCCTTCAGCGCCTGGATGGCGGTCACGGCGGTCGGCCAGGCGGCCGCGCCGGCCATCTCCGGCGGCCTCACGGAGTTCCTCGGCTGGCCGGCCATCTTCTGGGTCAACGTCCCGCTCTGCGTGCTGGCCTTCGTGCTCGTGAACCGCACGACGGCCGAGTCCCGCGACGAGGGCGCCAGCCATCGGCTGGACTACGTCGGCCTGGTCACCGTCGCCGCCGGCCTCGTCGCGCTCCTCTACGCGCTGAACGAGGGTCCGGCGCGCGGCTGGAGCGCCGTCCCGGTGCTCGTCGCGGCGGTCGCCGCAGTCGTCCTTCTGGCTTCCTTCGTGCTCGTCGAGCGGCGCGTCCGCGAGCCGCTGCTGGACCTCACGCTCTTCAAGCGCCGCTCGTTCGACGCGGCCTTGCTCGACAACCTCGTCTACAACATCACGCTCGCCGGCACGATGTACGTGCTCGCTCTGTACCTTGAGAACGTGCGCGGCTACGACGCCTTCACCGCCGGCCTGCTCCTGCTCCCGTCGACGGTGAGCATGCTGGTGTTCATCCCGATCGGCGCGCGGCTCGAGCTGCGCCGGGGGCCGCGCTTCCCGCTCGCCACGGGCACGATCATCATGGGGGTCGGCACCTTCCTGACCGGCTTCCTCACGCCCTCGACCCCGTACTGGTGGTTCGCCGCGGGGATCTTCATCCAGGGCGTCGGCATCGGCCTCTTCTCGACGCCGCTGAGCGACACGGCCGTGGGGCTGGCGCCGCCGGCCGAATCGGGCGCGGCGTCGGGCGCCTTCAAGATGTGCAGCATGGTCGGCGGCGCCCTCGGCGTCGCCGTGCTCGGCGGCATCTACCGCGGCCTCGAGCTCGCCCAGCTGCGCGGCGACGCCGCGGCCGCGCAGCTCACCTCCGCGCAGCAGGAGCAGGTGAACGAGGCCTTCGCGAGCACGGAGAAGGCCCAGGAGATCTACAAGACGCTGCCCGACAACGTGCAGCGACAGGTGGAGGACGCCGTGATGGCGGCGCTCGCCCACGGCATCGGCGGCTCGCTCATGATCGCGGCGGTCTTCTCGGTGCTCGCGTTCATCGCCGTGCTGGTGCTCGTGCCGAAGGGCATCCTGCACCCCGACCGTCAGGGCTGAGGCCGGCAGGACTGCGCGCCGGACGGCCCTGTCGTATACTGTTCGTCCGCTCGCCGGGTGCGCCCGGCGCGGCGCGGAGAGGTGTCCGAGCTGGCTTAAGGAGCGCGACTGGAAATCGCGTGGGCGGGGTTAACCTGCCTCGAGGGTTCGAATCCCTCCCTCTCCGCCACCCCCCTCCCTCTCTGCCACCCCCCCCCTCTGTCTGTTCTTCTCGAAATCTCAGCCCGCTCTCAGCGATTCACAACCTCGGCAGAACCGGTTCACAGGTCGTTCAAACCGTGGGGGTACCGTCATCTTCGACTTCACAAAGGAGCGGCCGCCCTGATCGGGCGTCCCACATGGACGAAGGAGACTGAGATGAAGAAGATGCGGATCACCTGGGTGGCGGCTATCGTGGCGGTGGGCCTCTTGGCCCTGGCGGGCGTGGCACTCGCGTACCACGGCACCCCCGGCGCGGCGACGGGCTCCGGGTCCGGCAACGGGACGGGCACCTACACCGGCGTGAGCGACCCCGCCGCGGCCGCCGAGCTCTCGGCCCTGCGCGCCGACTTCGTCGACGCCCGCACGGCCTGGTACGACGAGTACAGCGCCGACCGCACGAGCGACGAGGCCCAGGCCGCGCTGCAGACGCTGCGTGACGACTACCAGGCCGACGTGCAGGCCGTCTTCGACGAGTACGGCATCGACCACACGGCCGACACCCAGGACGGGAACGCGGGCAGCGACGCCGGGTACGGCGACGGCTCCGGCGACGGCATGACCGGCGCGGGTACCGGCCAGGGCGCCATGGCCGGCGACGGCAGCGGCGACTGCATCAGCGACTGACCGGCCCCTCGCACACCTCAGCTGGCCGGAGATGGGCCGGGCGCGCGCCGCGCGCCCGGCCCTTCTCGTCGTGCTGCGGGCGCGACCCCACGAGTCCGAGCATCACCGCCGGACCCCTTCACAACCTCGGCAGAACCGGTTCAAAGCTGCTTCACAACTGCCCCCTAGACTCCAGGACGACCACTATCGTCGTCGGCCGCGGGACGCGGCTTGGAGGGGCATCAGAATGAAGCAGCCAGGAGTGACCAAGGCGACACGGCAACGCTCGCGCCGCATCCGCTGGATCGTGCTCGGCGTCGTGCTCGCGGCCATGACGGCCATCGTCACCGCGCACCAGCTCTTCCCGGGGACGGGCAAGTGGGTCGGGGTCGACGCGCTCTGTCCCTTCGGAGGGCTCGAGACGCTCTTCTCCCTGCTCACCGGCGACGGCTTCATCAAACGCACCGCGGTGAGCTCCGTGATCCTGCTGGTCGGCATGCTGGCCATGGCCGTCGTGTACCGGCGCTCGTTCTGCGGCACGATCTGCCCGCTGGGCACCCTGCAGGGGATCTTCGGCGCCGCCGGACGCAAGCTGTTCAAGCGGCGCTTCACCGTCCCCGTGGCGGTCGACCGCGTCGCGCGGTACCTCAAGTACGTCGTCCTCGTCGTCTTCGCCGTGTGGACGTGGCAGGCGGCCGAACTGGTCCTCCGCCCCTACGACCCGTGGGCGGCGTTCGCGCACCTCACCTCGAGCGAACTGCTCACCACCAACGCGATCGGCCTGGGCGTGCTCGTCGTCTCCCTCCTGGGCTCGCTCCTCTACGACCGCTTCTTCTGCAAGTACCTCTGCCCCGCCGGCGCGCTGCTGGCGCTGCTCTCCAAGGTCAGCGTCCTCAACATCCGCCGCGACGCCGACGCCTGCACCTCGTGTGGCCGCTGCGACAAGGCCTGCATGATGAACGTCGAAGTGGCGACCGCCGACGTGGTCACGAGCGCCGAGTGCATCTCGTGCAACGAGTGCGTCAACGTCTGCCCCGTGCCCGGCGCGCTCACGGTCACCGCGCCGCGCCGCGTCAGGATGCCCGCCGTCGCGACCACCGCGATCGTCACCGCGGTCATAGTGGCTATCGTCGGGGTCGCCACGGTGAGCGGGTCGTTCGACTGGCAGCAGCCGACGCTCGCCGAGACAGCGGCGGCACAGGGCTTGTCCGTTCAGGACGGCACCTTCGACACGAGCCTCATCAAGGGCAAGACGTCCATGGCGGAGATCGTCGACGCCACCGACATCCAAGGCTCCGAGTTCACCGCGGAGTGGGGCGTGACCGCCGACGAGCTCGAGCAGCCCATGAGCGAGATCAAGGACAAGTACGGCTTCTCGCCGGAGGACGTGCGCGCCTGGGTCGAGGAGCGCATCGCGGAGTAGACGGCGTTCAAAAGCTCTTCACAAGTCCCGTTTAGACTGTCTGAGAGCACAGCTGCGGCGCCCGCGCCGCGGCCGGGGCGACCACCAGCACTCACGAGGGGGATCGGATGACGGACGCTCAGTCCACCGCTGACGACCAGCTGCCCAAGACGCCGGGCAAGCAGGCGAACCGCCGCGCCCGGAAGCGCGCCCGGTGGGTGCGCTGGGCCGTGCTGGGCGTGGTCCTCGTGGGGATGACCGCGATCGTGCTCGCGCACCAGCAATCGCGCGGCGCCGGGCGCTGGGCCGGCGTCGACTTCCTCTGCCCCTTCGGCGGCCTCGAGACCCTGTACTCGCTGCTCTCCGGCAACGGGTTCCTGCGGCACAGCGCCGCGAGCGCCGTGATCCTCCTGATCGGTATGCTCGCCATGGCCGTGGCGTTCCGCCGCTCGTTCTGCGGCATGATCTGCCCGCTGGGGACGCTCCAAGGTATCTTCGGCTCTGCCGGCCGCAGGCTCTTCGGCGCTCACCGCCTCACCATCCCGCCGGTCGTCGACCGCTTCGCACGCTTCCTCAAGTACGGGGTGTTCGCCTTCTTCCTGCTGTGGACGTGGCAGGCGGCCGAGCTCGTGATGCGCCCCTATGACCCGTGGGTGGCGTGGGCGCACCTCACCGCCGACGACCTGCTCACCACCTATCTGATCGGCTTCATCATCCTGGTCGTCTCCCTCGCCGGGTCGTTCGTCTACGAGCGCTTCTTCTGCAAGTACCTCTGCCCCGTCGGGGCCCTGCTCGGGCTCCTGTCGAGGGTGAGCTTCCTCAACATCAAGCGCGACGCCGCCACCTGCATCGACTGCGGCCGCTGCGACAAGGCCTGCATGATGAACATCGAGGTCGCGACCGCCGACGTGGTCACGAGCTCTGAGTGCATCTCGTGCAACGAGTGCGTCAACGCCTGCCCGGTGCCTGGTGCGCTCACGGTCACCGCTGCCGGCGGCTCGCGCGTCCCCGCGCTGGCGGCCGCCGGCGTCGTGGTCGCGCTCATGGTCGCCATCGTCGGCGCCACCACGCTCACCGGCTCGTTCGACTGGCGGGCCGAGGCCCGCGGCGCCGGCCACGGCGGCGGCGGCGGCGAAGGCCAGGGCCTCGGCGGCGGTGAAGGCCTCGGCCAGGGTGAAGGCGAGGTCCACGGCGAGGGCAGCGAGAGCGGCGGAGGTGGCGGCACCGACTCGCCGTTCAAGGGGTGGATGTCGTTCGCCGACATCGCCGAGATGACCGGCATCCCGCTCGCCGACTTCGCCGCCGAGTGGGGCGTGCCGGAAGACGCCCTGGGTCTGCCGATGAAGGACGTCAAGGACGCCTACGGCTTCTCGCCGGAGGAGGTCCGCGCCTGGGTGGAGGACCGCCTGGCGCAGTGACCGGCGGGCGGATGGCGCCGGGCGCGAGGCGGCTTCGCTCGCGCGCTCGAGCCGGCGAAGCCCGCGAGCGTGAGTCGCCGGCCCTCCCCCCGCGTGAGCCGGGCCGTGGGCGCGTGCTAAACTACGCGTCCGCGGCCTCCCTGCTCGTGAAGGGGCTGCGCCTCGCGGAGAGGTGGCAGAGCGGTTGAATGCGGCGGTCTCGAAAACCGTTAATCCGGCTAACCGGGTTCGGGGGTTCGAATCCCCCCCTCTCCGCCATCGCACCTCACAAGACAAACGTACACCCAGCCGCCGTTGCGGATCGCGGGCGGCTACGTTCATCGTGCGCATGCTCGGGGAGATCACGGGGAGCGGCGCGGAGCAGGCTCCGTGCGCCGCGCCGTCGCGTCAGTCAAATCGCAGGTCGCTCAGCCGCTTGTAGACGCGATCGCGCGGCGCGACGCGGCCGACGATCACCACCCGCCGTGTTTCGTCGATCTTGAACAACACCCGGTAGTCGCCGACGCGGGCCCGCAGCACCCCAGGCCGCCCCGTGACCGGCTTGATGCCGCGAAACCGTGGCTCGGCCATCAGTTTCTCGACAAGACCACCCAGCTCAACCTGTACCTGCCGCGGCAGGCGAGCAACTTGGCGCTTGGTCACAGGCCTGAACTCAACGTGGTAGTTCAAGCCCCATCCTCACAGCCCCAGGTCCTTCTTGATGTCCTCCCAAGGGATGCCGGGACCGTCCAGCTCGCCGCTCGCCTCCATTTCCCCCCACTCGACTGCATCGTTGAAGTCCTCCAGCGCTTGGCACGCCTGCAGGTCGTAGGTGGCGACGATGGCCACGAACGGCTTGCCGTGGCGCTTGATGACGATCTGCTCACCGCCGAAGCCGACGCGGTTCAGGACCTCGGCGAGATTGGCCCGCAGTTCTTTGGTGGTGACGAAGCCGGCATCGCCGAAGTCGCCTTCTTTGACGCGGCGGTCGTAATCCCAGACAGGCTTGTCGGCCATGGGTGTACCTCCGGCAACGAGAGACATGGAGTTGCTCTTTTGTACCAAGGGTACACCTTTTTGCCGGAGTCAGACACGTTGCACGCAGCCCGTCGTCGCCGCGGATTCCATACGGCGCTACCTGGTCGCGCTCCGGAAGTCTCGCACCCACGCACCGCGGCGGGAACGGCCGCCGCGCCGTCCGTGGGTGACGTCACGCGCGCGCCGGGGGTGACGTTCGCGACGCTGTCCGGCTCAGTCCCACCCGGACGGCAGGCCGTCCATGTGCCGGTCGACGTGCGTCCGATCAGCCGCGCGGACGACCACGATGAGCAAGCGTCGCTCCCGGATCGCGAAGATGATGCGGTAGTCGCCGGCCTCGGCCCGGTACGGGTGGTTCCTGGCCGCTCGGTGTAGGCGCCGACGCCGAGCTGCCCAAGACACCACTGGCGCCCCGCGGCAACAAGACTCGTCGAAGAGGACCGGCGCGTTCGCCAAGCGCCTGCGATCGTCGCCCCTATGGGCAGGCAACGTGAACCGCGCGCGCTCCGCGGCGCGGGACCGCAGGCCGGCGCTCCTTGTACCGTAGCGGCATGACCAGCCGAAGCCTTGTGGATGATAACCGATTCAGCGATACTGTTATCATGCTGCGCACTCAGATCAGCCTGTCGCAGGAAGACTACGACGCCGCCAAGGCGGAGGCCGCGCGGCTCGGCATCTCGCTGGCGGAGTTCGTCAGGCGGGCCGTGCGCAGCGCCCTGCCCGCCGACGATTCGCAGCCATGGATGAGTTACGCGGGGATGGTCGAGAGCGGCGATCCGGTATCGAGCCTGACCATCGACGAGGTCGTGTATGGCCACGAGCGCTGAGGCCTACGTGGACACCTCGGCGCTCATCGCCTTCGCCGACCGGTCCGACTCGCACCACCGGCTGTTCCGGCGCCTGTTCGGCGCGCCGCCCGGCCTGGTCACCACCACCCTGGTGATCGCGGAGGGTCACGGATGGTTCCTGCGCCGCTACGACCGCAGCCGCGGATTGCAGTTCCTCGCGATGGTGGAGGCCATGGCGCCTTTGCGCGTGCTGCGCGTGGGCCCGGAGGAGCAGGCTGCTGCGACAGCGCTGCTGCGGCGCTTCTCGGACCAGGACCTCACCATGACCGACGCCGTGGGCCTGCACGTGAGCGCCACGAACGGGGTGCGGACGATCTGGTCCACGGACCGGCACCTGGGCTTGACGGGGCTGCCGCTCGTCATCGGACGCGCGTAGCGCTCGCGCCGCATCGCCGGAGCCCACCCACCGTCCCCAGCAGCCGACGACCTCAGCTCGGCCGCGTGTACACCTCATCGTCGTTCCGCTTGCCGATCGTGATGACGCGCAGGACGCCCTCGTGGACGTCGAAGACGATGCGGTACTCCCCGGCTGTCGCGCGGGAGTACTCGTAGCCCTTGAGTCGTTCGGCGTCCGCGGGCCGCGGGTCGGCCATGAGCATGATGATCTTGCGCGCGACCTGCCGGTACTGCTTGGGCGGCAGCGTGTCGAGAAAGCGGACCGACGCCTTCGACAAGCTAAGAGGCAGCACGGTCTTCGGTCGCCGTTCCGTCCTGCAGGTAGTTCAGCGAGTCCTCCACGCTGAGGAAGCCCTCGGCCTCCGCGGCGCGCGCGGCCTGACCCCAGAAGAAGTCGTCGGAGCGCTGCAACGTCTCGTACTCTTCCGATGAGAGCAGAACGGCGACCAGGCGTCCGTTCTTCTCGATGGCCACGGGCTCGACGGCGACGCGCGCCAAGTACTGGCCCAGGCGATTCTTGATCTCGGTGGCGGACACGGTGTTCACGGCGACTCCGATGATGGCTGACTCGCCCATATTAGCTAATCCGTCCTTTCCGGTCAATACTGCGGGCCGCGAGCTTCCCTTCGCAGACTGCCCGGACGGACGGCGCACCGCGAGATGACGATCGACGCGGCGGGGTGACGTTGCCCTACAGGCGTAGCCCCAGCCGGCTCCGATATCGCGAAGCGATGGCACCTGGACGTTCTCCGCCAGCCGGTGGGCCTGGCGCCGGCACAGGCGCGAGCGACGCCGAGCGTAGCCGGCGGCTCCCCTCAGGCGATGTGACCGCCGGTCCCGCCCGATGCCTCCACCGCGGCCTCGCCTTCCCATCGGCCGAGCCCCGCATGCGCCGCCGCCGCGCCCTGCGGCCGGGCCGCGCCCACCGTCCCCACGGCGGGCCGGACAGCGCCACCAGGCCGGCGCCCGGCGCGGCCGCCGGACACGACGGCGAAGGTCCCCGGAGAGAGGCGGCGCCACGCGACCGCGATCAGCAGCGAGCACGTCAGGGTGACCAGCGGCGCCAGCATGTAGTCGACGAGCTCCGGCAGACCGGTGACGTACTCGTCCAGCACCAGCATGATGGCGCGGAGCTGCGGCTGCTGCGTCACGTAGACGAAGAAGGAGAGCGGCGCAACGTAGACAGCCGCCGCGACCAGCTGGGGGGCGCGGCGCAGAGGTCGCCGCAACGCCTCGTAACCCAGCCACACGGTGAGTGCGCCCAGCACCACGGCCGGAAGCAACGCCGTGCGCGCCAGCCGGCCCAAGTCCGGGCCGAATGCCGCGAACAGCGCCGCCGCGGCGAGCCAGGCGCCGGCCACAGCGGCGAGCACCCAGGCCGGCGCCGGCCGCCGCGCCCAGCTCAGGCGGGGCTTCAGCATGGCGATGGCAGCGCCGGCGATGAACGGCGGGAACGCCACCGGGCTCACCCACGGGTCGAGCACGTCGGGCTGGAGGCCGGTGACCCACCAGGCGACGGCCAGCACGAGCACCCACCAGCGCAGCACCCGCACCGCGAGGTACACCAGCGGCGAGAGCACGATGCACACCATGAGCGCCTGCAGGAACCAGAGCGGCGCGGCCACGGGCTCCACCAGCCAGTGGAAGAGCGCGTCCGCCGGCGACGTGATCGGGCCGTGGAACTCCGGCGCCCCCGTCGCCCAGGCCACCAGCAGCGCGAACGCGCTCCAGATCAGGAAGGGCAGCAGGATCGTGCGCAGCCGAGTGCGCAGCTTGGCCGCATAGCCCGCCACCGTCGGCGTGAAGGTGCGGAAGAAGAGGAACCCCGAGATCAGCCCGAGGAACGGCAAGGCCCAGCGGGTCAGTCCGAGCGAGACGGACTCCTGGGCGAACCCCCCGTGCCAGCCGGGCGGGTAGGCGTGGAAGAACACCACCGTCGCGACGGCCGCGAAGCGCAGGATGCCGAGCTTCTTGCTGAGGGCGGGGTCCACCGGAGGCAGTATATGCGACCCGGTCCGCGTGCCCCGGTCCGCGCGCCCCGGTCCGCGCGCCCCGGCTCAGACTCGCCCGAGTCGGGTATCCTCTCTGCCACTCGAGGACCGAGCCTCGTCCGACCCGGGAGTCCGCATGCGTCTGCGCCGCTGGCAAGTCGAGATCGCCGTCACGCTGATCGTCGCCGCGATCGTCGTCTACGCCCTGCGCTGGTACCTCTTCCCCTCCGAGTCGTTCCACCGGGAGATGCTGCGCTACCTGGTCGACGACGTCGCCTTCCTCTTCATCCAGGTGCTGCTCGTCTCCATGCTGCTCGACGGCCTCATGCAGCGGCGCAACCGCGACACCATGCTGGACAAGCTCAACATGATCATCGGCGCGTTCTTCAGCGAGTGCGGCACCGACGTGCTGGGTCGCATCGCGAAGCTCGACACCGACCTCGACGACGTGCGCGGCGACCTGCTGGCGCGCATGGCGTGGAAGTCCAAGGACTACGAGCGCGCCAAGCAGGCGTTCCGCGACCACAAGCCGGTCATCGAACTGAGCACGGCCGACCTTGTGGAACTGCGCGTGCGCCTCGACCAGGAGAAGACCTACCTGCTGAGCCTGCTCGGCAACCAGGCGCTGCTCGAGCACGAGAAGTTCACCGACCTGCTCTGGGCGGTGACGCACCTGGCGGAGGAACTGCACGCGCGCGGCGACTTCGACCACCTGCCGGACGCGGACCGCGCGCACCTCGTGGTGGACGTGAAGCGCGCGTACACCCTGCTCGGCGTGCAGTGGATCGACTACCTGCGGCACCTGCAGACGCAGTACCCGTTCCTCTTCTCGCTCGCCGTGCGGACGAACCCGCTCGACCCACAGGCGAGCGTGACGGTCGTGGACTGACGCGGGCGAGGTGAGGCGAAGTGGACCCGCCAAGGAGGCGCCGCATGCGAACCCCCATCCTGCTGGCGACGTTCCTTGTGCTCGTCGCGGCCGCCGGCGGTGGGCTCGCCGCCTGCTCCGACGGTACGACGTCCCCGGCGCCGTCCGCCTCTCCTCCCGCCTCGTCCGGCGCCGTGCCGATCGGCCCACCCGGCGGAACCAAGATGGCGCCGGGTCTCTACGACCTCGACAACGGCTCGGTGGTGGCCGTCGGCACCGTGGAGCGCCGCGACCTCGAGGGCGGCTTCTGGGCGGTCATCGGCGGCACCGAGGCGGAGGGCGACGCGGGCACGGTCGTGGCCGTCATCGCGAACGGTAACGAGTTCGCGGAGCTGTTCCGGGAGAACGAGGGCCTCTCGTTCGAGGTCTACGGCACGAGAGCCGGCGACGCCTCGATCAGGATGGCCGGGCCGGAGATCACCGCGAAGCGCGTCGTGCTCGCGGCCGAGGCCGGGCCGGCGGAGTAGCGCCCGGCCACGGCGCGCAGGGCCGGTACGACAAGGCCCGTGGCGAGCGGGGCCGGAGCGCCCGCGGAGACGGCCCCTGTGCGAAGGGGAGCCTCCTGGTGCAAGCTGGTGCTTGATACATTCAAAGGTATCAAGCCACAGTGTCAGGCATGCATCGCCTGCGGACGGCCGGATTCGGCGCTCGGATTTCGGTGGCGGCCGGCTTGCGGCCGGGTCTACCCTCTGAGTCATGGACGCGACGACACGGAAGATCCCCCGACCAGACCGGGACCAGTTGCTTCTCCCGCGCGAGGAGATGCTGACCGCGCTGCGCGAGCGCGACCGCAGCTACGACGGGTTGTTCTACGCGGCGGTGACGACCACGGGCGTCTTCTACCGCCCGTCCTGCCCGGCACGGGACCCGAAGCCCGAACACGTCGAGTTCTACGCGACCACGCGCGAGGCGCTCGTGGCCGGCTTCCGCCCGTGCAGGCGCTGCCGGCCGCTCGACCCGGAGGCCGGCGCACCGGCGTGGGCTGCGCGGCTGATCGCGCGCGTCGAGGCCGACCCGGCGGCGCGCATCACCGACGCCGACCTGCGCGCCGAGGGCCTGGACCCAGCCGCCGTGCGTCGCTGGTTCCAGAAGACGCACGGCATGACCTTCCAGGCGTACTGCCGGGCGCGCCGCCTGGGCGACGCGTTCGTCGCCCTGCGCTCCGGCGACCGGATCGACGACGTGGTCTTCGACCACGGCTGGGGGTCGCACTCGGGCTTCAGGACGGCCTTCGGCAAGCTGGCGGGGGCGCCGCCCGGCGAAGCGGCGGCGGCGCCCGACGACTCCCTCATCCGCATGACCTGGCTGGACACGCCGGTCGGCCCGCTCGTCGCCGGCGCGACCGACGAGGCCCTCTGCCTGCTCGAGTACCCCGACCGGCGCATGATGGAGACACAGCTCGACACGCTGCGCCGGCGCTTCGGCCGTCCACTCGCCCCGGGCGCCAGCCCACTGTTCGCCCGCCTGCGCGCGCAGCTGGACGACTACTTCGCCGGGCGGAGGCGCGTCTTCGACCTCCCGATCGAGTACCCGGGCAGCCCCTTCCAGCGCCGCGTCTGGGACGCGCTGCGGCGCATCCCCTACGGCGAGACGCGCACCTACGCCGAGCTCGCCCGCGACATCGGCGCGCCGGGCGCGGCGCGCGCCGTCGGCGCGGCCAACGGCGCCAACCGCCTGGCGATCATCGTCCCGTGTCATCGGGTGATTGCGGCCGACGGCGGATTGGGCGGCTACGGCGGCGGCCTCTGGCGCAAGCTGCGCCTGCTCGAGACGGAGGGCGTCCTCCTCTCGCCCCACGCATCGACCTCACGCTGACTGCTGTGACGGCCGCCCCGGCCGGGACGGCCCGGCGCGGTCTCGGCGTCACCGGCGTCCCGGCTTGCGCCCCGCGGGATTCCCGCCTATCATGCACAAACGTTATTTGTGCATTCAGCCGATTGCATTTTGTGCAGGCGCCGACCCGCGAGGTGAGACCGAAATGACGATCGACGAGCCGGTAGCCGACATCCTGACCCGACTCCGGGGCCTGAGCGCCGAGGAGATCCTCGCCGACGCCGCGACCCGCTATCCGGGCCGCGTCGCCCTCGCCTCCTCCCTCGGCGTCGAGGACCAGGCGCTGACGCACATGATCGCCGACGCCGGCCTCGACATCCCCATCTTCACGCTCGACACCGGGCGCCTCTTCCCCGAGACCTATGACCTCATCGACCGGACCAACAGGCGCTACGGCTTTCGCATGCGCGTGTACTGCCCGGACGCCGCCGAGGTCGAGACGATGGTCGCGGACAACGGCATCAACCTCTTCCGCGACAGCGAGTTCCTGCGCCACCAGTGCTGCGACCTGCGCAAGATCAAGCCGCTGCGGCGCGCGCAGGTGGGGCTGGACGCCTGGATCTGCGGCCTGCGCAGCGGCCAGGGCGTCACGCGCGAGAAGGTGGAGCCGGCGGAGTGGGACGGCAACGCCGGCCTCTTGAAGCTCAATCCCCTCGCCGAGTGGGACGAGGCGCGCGTGTGGGACTACGTCCGCGCGCACGACATCCCCTACAACCCGCTCCATGACCAGGGCTTCCCGAGCATCGGTTGCGCGCCGTGCACCCGCGCCGTCGCCGACGGCGAGGACTGGCGCGCCGGACGCTGGTGGTGGGAGACCCCCGAACACCGTGAGTGCGGCCTGCACCAGAGCCACGCGGCCGCACCGGCAGGCGACACCGACGGAGGCGCTTCGTGAACCAACTCGACACGCTCGAGGCCAAGAGCGTCCACATCCTGCGCGAGGCCTATCGCTCGCTGGGCAACGTGTGCATGCTTTGGTCCATCGGCAAGGACAGCACCGTCCTGCTCCACCTGGCGCGCAAGGCGTTCTTCGGCCACGTGCCGATCCCGCTGGTGCACATCGACACCGCCTACAAGATGCCCGAGATGATCGAGTACCGCGATCGCCTCGCGCTCGAGTGGCACCTCAACCTCGTGGTCGGCCAGAACCGCAAGGCGCTCGAGGAGAAGGCCACCTTCCCGGACGGCAACTGCGACCGCATCCAGTGCTGCCGCAACCTCAAGACGATGGCCCTCAAGCACACGCTCGACGGCGAATGGCCGCGCCTGCGCATGGACCACACGCTGGGCAGGCTGGTGGAAGACCAGGACCTCTCTCCGTACACCGGCGTGATCGTCGGCGTGCGCGCCGACGAGGAGGGCTCGCGCTCCAAGGAGCGCTACTTCTCTCCGCGCGACGTCGAGAACGACTGGAACGTCGACGACCAGCCGCCGGAGCTCTGGCGCTACTTCAAGACCGACTTCGAGCCCGGCACGCACGTGCGCGTGCACCCGCTGCTCGACTGGACCGAACTCAACGTCTGGGAGTACATCGAACGCGAGAGCATCCCCGTCACGTCGCTCTACTTCGACGACGGCACCGGCACGCGCTGCCGGTCTCTCGGCTGCTATCCGTGTACGACACCGGTGCAGTCCACGGCGACCAACGTCGCCGAGATCATCGAGGAGCTGCGCACCGGCAAGTTCAGCAACATCGCGGAGCGCAGCGGCCGCGCCCAGGACAAGGACGACGGCGGCGGCCTCGAGTCGCTGCGCCGCGGGGGGTACATGTGAGCCTGCCGACACGTGATATGGGCGACGCCACGAAGGCGCCGAGCTGTCCGGCGCCCGCGGCGGGCGCGGAGATCTCCCCGTTCGACCTCGAGCGCATGGACATCGTGGCCGTCGGCCACGTCGACCACGGCAAGAGCACCGTCATCGGGCGTCTGATGGCCGACACCGGCTCGCTGCCGGACGGCAAGCTCGAGCAGGTCAAGAACATGTGCAAGGTGAACGCGCGCCCCTTCGAGTACGCGTTCCTGCTCGACGCCCTGAAGAACGAGCAGGCGCAGGGCATCACCATCGACACGGCGCGCTGCTTCTTCAACACCCCGCAGCGGCACTACATCATCCACGACGCCCCGGGCCACGTGGAGTTCCTCAAGAACATGATCACCGGCGCCTCGCGCGCCCAGGCGGCGCTGCTGGTCATCGACGCCAAAGAGGGCGTCAGGGAGAACTCCAAGCGTCACGGCTACATCCTCTCCATGCTCGGCATCCGTCAGATCAGCGTGCTGGTCAACAAGATGGACCTGCTGGACTGGGACCAGGTCAAGTTCGAGGCGATCGTCACCGAGTACGCCGACTTCCTCGGGCGGCTCGGCGTGCACCCCACGAGCTTCATCCCGATCAGCGCGCGCGACGGCGACAACATCGTCTCGCGCGCGGCGGCGGCCCCCTGGTACGACGGACCGACGGTGCTCGAGCAGGTCGAGGACTTCAAGCAGCTCGACGACGACCTCGACCGGCCGTTCCGCATGCCGCTCCAGGACGTCTACAAGTTCACGGAGGCGCTGGACGACCGGCGCATCTTCGTCGGCACCATCGAGACCGGGCGCATCCGCCCCGGGGACGAGGTCGTCTTCCTGCCGTCGCGCAAGCACTCGACGGTCAAGACCATCGAGGCGCTCTCCGGCCCGCGGCCGGACGAGGCCTACTCGGGCCAGGCCACGGGCCTCACGCTCGAGACGCAGGTGTACGCCAAGCCGGGCGAGTTGCTGGTCCGGGCCGACGAGCCCGAGCCGCTCATCGCGACGCGCATCCGCGCCAACATCTTCTGGATGAACACGGCGCCGCTCGTGCGTGGCCGGCGGTACGTGCTGCGCCTCGGCGCCGCCCGCGTGCCCGTGGAGCTCGAGAGCGTGCTCAGCGTGCTGGACGAGCAGGAGCTCGAGTCGGTGACCGGCGCCGGTCAGGTCGAGCGGCACATGGTCGCGGAGGTGATCTTCCGCGCCGTGCGGCCGGTCGCCTTCGACCAGGCCGACACGCTCGAGCCCACCTCGCGCTTCGTGATCGTGCACGGCTTCGACACCGCCGGCTGCGGCATCGCCCTTGAGGGGCTGCCGGACGCCGCCGAGACGGGCGACGGCGGCCGCGTCTTCGGCCGCGGCGAGATCTCGGATGAGCAGCGCGCCGCCCGCTACGGGCACGCCGGCAAGGCGGTGGTCTTCGTGGCCGAGGACGGCGAGGCGGCTCACGCCGTCGCCGCGCGCGTCGAGCACGCCGTCTTCGAGCGCGGCGTGCACTCGTACTGCCTGAGCGCCTCGGACCTGGGCGACGACAAGGACGTCCTCGGCCGCGAGGCGCACCTCGGCCGCATCGGCGAGATCGCCTGGGCGATGACCGACGCCGGCGTCGTGCTGATCGCAGCGCTGGGCGACGTCGACCGCTTCGACCTCGACCGGCTGCGGACGCTGGCAGCGCCTCACCAGGTGTTCGTGATCGGCATGGATGCCGGCGGAGAGCTCGGCGCCGACCTCGAACTGCCGCCGGCCGCGACCGCCGAAGACGCGGCGGAGGAGGCGCTCCGCGCCCTCGCCGCCGCCGGCGTCCTGCCCGCGGCGGTCTGACGCCCGCGACCACGAACGCAGGACTCGCCGTGTGCTCGACGGCGCACGACACCGCACGCGCCATCGCCCAGTGTCACCCACTGGGTACACGCGGGGTGCGGGCGTTTCTTGACAGGGTGCGGTAGTATGCAGCGCATGGGCCAACAGGGGCCCGAAGAGTTGGCGGCGTGACCAGTTAGCTTCTCCGCCGGCGTCAACAAGCGGATACCGCAACCGGTCGCGTCGCTTCGTTTAAGCCCTTCGGGGGCGGAAAAGGATGCGTCAAATGGCAGAAGGCACCGTCAAGTGGTTCAACGCGGCCAAGGGGTACGGCTTCATCTCCCGTGAAGATGGCGACGACTTGTTCGTCCACTTCCGTGAGATCCAGGCCGATGGATTCCGTACCCTGGACGAGGGTGACAAGGTCACCTTCGACGTCACCGAAGGTCAGAACGGCAAGATGCAGGCGAGCAACGTCCGTAAGGCCTGACGCCGCGCGGAATTAGCCGAAGCCTTAGCAAGGGCGGTCCCGCTTCGGGGCCGCCCTTTCTACGTACGGAGCCGGACCGGAGCGCCCGGCGACCCGGCCGCGGAGCGCCGGGCGCTCCGCAGGGGTCTCTCGTGCGCTAGGATGCCTCTCGTGAGCCTGCGCCGCCCCCCCATCGAGTCCCTCACAGTGGATGACCTATGCTTCTCCGTGCGCTGGAGCGCGCGACGGCGGACCGTCGGCATCACCGTCAAGCGCGACGGCGAGCTCGTCCTGGCCGCGCCGTCGCGTACCTCAGCGCGCAGGCTCGAAGCCGTCGTGCGCGAGAAGCTGCCCTGGGTGCGCCGCAAGCTCGCCGAGTTCGAGGCGCTCGGGCCGCCGCCGGAGCCTCGTCAGGCCGTCGCCGGCGAGCTGTTCCCCTACCTCGGCCGGGAGTACCGCCTGGAGCTGGCCGACCGGCCGCCTCAGCCCGTGGTCATCAGCGGCGACCGGCTGCTGGTCGACCGGGCGCTCGACGGCGACGCGCGCGCGGCGGTCGTCGCCTGGTACCAGGCGAAGGCGCGCGCGTACATCGACGATGCCGTCGCACGCTTCGCGCCACTGGTCGGCGCCGCACCGGCCACCGTCGTCGTCCGCGACCTGGGCAAGCGCCGCTGGGGCGTGTGCGACCACCGCACCCTGAAGGTGAGCTTCCACTGGCAGCTGATCGCGCAGCCCCCCGAGCTGGTCGACTACGTCGTCGTGCACGAACTGGCCCACCTCCACGAGCCCAACCACGGGGCGGCCTTCTGGCGACGGGTGGAGGACGTCATGCCGGACTGCAAGGAGCGCCGCCGCAGGCTCCGCGCGCACGGCGACGCCTTCGTGCTCTGACAGCCGCCGCGCCGGGGAGCTTCAGGCGGCGTAGCTTCACACCGGCAACGCGAGGGACTCCCCAGCCGGGAGTATCGCGTGGGGGACCCTCTGTTCGCGTGTAGCCGACGGCTCTCCGCTTCCAGGCCATCGGGACCCTGAGGGGCCCGGACGGCTATCCAATGGCTATCCGCGTTCAGAGTGCCCCGCAAGGCATACCCCCGCCCGGGCGAACCACGGTTCCGCGGGAAGCGCCGCTCACCCCGCTCGCCGGCTAAGCCCCGGCGCGGCGCCAGAAACGCCGGCCCCGCCGAGCCGGCAGATCGGCCCTGCGCTTCACCTCTATGCCGGCGAGGTAGTCGAACACGCCCCGCACCTGGTCGTCATCGCCGATGCTCCAGATGTGGATGAACGGGAGGGGCACGATCTCCCAGGTGCCCTGGGGCCGGGTGCGGAACCTGCCGGCCACCACCAGCCTGCACTTGCTCGCGAAGTAGTCCCACATGCGCAGATCGACGCCGATGACCTCCCAGTGCGAGGGCAGGGCGCCGGCGAAGAGGTCCATGGCGACGACCTCGCGCGCCGGCACGATGCGCAGGCTGTCGTCGATCACCCACTCGGGTGGGTCCGCCTGCTCCTGGTGGAACATCGCGAGCACGTCGCGGGATGCTCCCGGGCCGATGGCGCGGTAGCCGCGCTTGATGCGCTCCAGCACGTCCATGCCATCGTTTTCCCCCTCGCATGCCCTGTGGTATCCTCTGCTCCCCTACGGGCCGCCCAGCGCGCCCCGGACCCGTGGGCGATTAGCTCAGCGGGAGAGCGCCCGCCTCACACGCGGGAGGTCGTTGGTTCAAATCCAACATCGCCCACCATACGGACACCTCGACCGTATGTCGGAATGACCCCTCCCTAAGTGCCATCTTTCGGCGCCCCGTTCATCCATCCCGATGAACCGTCGTCCCGAAGCTTGCTTTTCCCCCTGTCCCTCAGTAGCGTTGCCCATTGGCCTAGCCCAAGGAACGAGGCGCGCCTTGCCGTCGTCCAGCCCATTCGGTCCAGGACCCAAGGGCGTGTTGGAACGACGACTGTGAGCGCCTCGCTGGCAGGTCCCGCCGCGCGGAAGTCCTGGTAAGCCCGCCGGTCGTGGACGAGCCCCCCGCGCGCTCCCCCCCTGGGCACTGCGCGGGAGAGACCATCCAGCGAAACGGATCAGTGAAAGATCCATGGGAGGTGAACAGGGTGGCTGACGAGCCTAAGATTTTCCCACCGTCGCCCGAGTTCCAGAAGAGCGCGTACTTCAAGTCGATGGACGAGTACGAGACCGCCTACAAGCGGTCGGTCGAAGACCCTGAGGGGTACTGGGCCGAGCGTGCGAAGGATGCCCTCGTGTGGACCAAGGAATGGGACACGGTCCTCGACTGGAGCTTCGACCCCAAGCCGTACATCAAGTGGTTCGAGGGCGGCGAGCTCAACGCGGCCTACAACTGCGTCGACCGCCACGTCGAAGCCGGCAAGGGCGACAAGGCCGCCATCGTCTTCGAAGGCGACCCCGGCGACTCGTACACGTACACGTACGCCCAGCTCAAGGACGAAGTCAGCAAGTTCGCCAACGTCCTCAAGAAGTACGGCGTCAAGAAGGGCGACCGTGTCGCCCTCTACCTGCCGATGATCGCCGAGCTGCCGATCGTCATGCTCGCCTGCGCCCGCATCGGCGCCATCCACATGATGGTGTTCGGCGGCTTCAGCGCCGAGGCCCTCAAGGCCCGCATCGACAACAGCGGCGCCAAGATCCTCATCTGCGCGGACAAGGGCCATCGTGGCGCCAAGTCCACCCCCTCCAAGACCAACGCCGACGTCGCCATCCAGGGCGAGACGACGGTCGAGAAGGTCATCGTCATCAAGCGCGTCGACGGCGACGTACCGATGACCGAAGGCCGCGACCTCTGGTATCACGACGAGATGGCCGCCGCGGACATCACGACCGAGTGCGAGTGCGTGCCGGTCGACGCCGAGCATCCGCTCTTCATCCTCTACACCTCCGGTTCGACGGGCACGCCCAAGGGCGTCATCCACACGACCGGCGGCTACCTGCTCTACGCGCACGACACCACGAAGTACGTCTTCAACATCCACGATGACGACGTCCACTTCTGCACCGCCGACATCGGCTGGATCACGGGCCACAGCTACATCGTGTACGGCCCGCTCGCCCTCGGCGCCACCAGCCTCCTCTACGAGGGGCTGCCGACCTATCCGGAGCCGGACCGCTACTGGCAGGTCGTCGAGAAGCACAAGGCCACCACGATCTACACCGCGCCGACCGTCATCCGCAGCCTCATCGGCCAGGGCGACGAGTGGCCGATGAAGCACCCCATGGAGAGCCTGCGCATCATGGCCTCCGTGGGCGAGCCCATCGATCCCAACAGCTGGATGTGGTACTACGAGAAGGTCGGCAAGGGCCGCATTCCGCTGAGCGACACGTGGTGGCAGACCGAGACCGGCGGCCACATGATCGCCCCGCTGCCCGGCGCCATGGCCCTCAAGCCGGGTTCCGCCGGGCGTCCGTTCTTCGGCGTGCAGACCGCCGTGCTCACCGACAAGGGCGAGCCCGCCGGCGTCGGCGAGGACGGTCATCTCGTCATCACCGCTCCCTGGCCCGGCATGATCCGCGGTACCTGGGGCGACGACGAAGGCACGCGCTTCAAGGACGTCTACTTCTCGATGTTCAAGGGCTACTTCACCACCGGTGACGGCTGCGCCATCGACGCCGACGGCGATCACTGGCTCAAGGGCCGCATCGACGACGTGCTCAACGTCTCCGGTCACCGCATCGGCACCTCCGACGTCGAGGGCGCGCTCGTGAGCGCTCCCGAAGTCGCCGAGGCCGCCGTGGTCGGCTACCCGCACCCGATCAAGGGCACGGGCATCTACGCCTACGTCGTGCTCAACGACGGCGTGGAGCCGAGCGACGACCTCA
>CAIYOD010000148.1 GCA_903927755.1 uncultured Thermoleophilia bacterium
CCCCCCCCCACACCAGCCGTCACGACGGGCGATGTGAAGAACTCCGCATGCCGAGAAGCATAGCGCAAGACCAGACCTTGTGTCCAGTTGCACAAGCGCCGGTCGTTCCGGCGCCTCCGCGAGCCGGGGCAGGCGCGGGCTAGAGCTCGACGCTCTTGCCCGCGTCGAGCCCGCAGTGGGCGACGAGCTCGTCCAGTTGCTCGTCGGTCAGCGGCTGGTCGAGAGTGAGCGCCATGACCGCATGGCGCTCGACGGCGCCGCGTCCCACGGACATGTTGCCGATGTTGACGCCCCACTCCCCAAGCATCGTGCCTAGTTTGCCGCCGACGCCCGGGAGGTCCTCGTAGCGGAGGAAGAGCATGCGCGGCGCCGGGCCGATATCGATGGCGTCACCGAACACCTCGACGAGCCGCGGCTTGTGCTCGGGGCCCAGTGAGGTCCCGGTCACAGAGACTTCTCCCCATGCCCCCCCGGCCGAGACGGAGACGAGCCGCGGGAAGTCCGAGGCCGCCGGGTCGCTGGTCTCCGTGACCACAAGTCCGGCGGCATCGGCGATGATCTGCGCGTTGACCAGGTTGACCTTGCCCTCGGCGCCCCACTGCAGCGCGCCCTGCAGGAGTCCGAGCGTGAGGACGCGCGTGTCGTAGTAGGCGAAGCTGCCCCCGTACAGGACGTCGACGGTCTCGACGGGCCCGTCGGCGAGCTGCACGACGAGCCTCCCGAGCTGCGCGCACAGGTCGACGTAGGGCATCAGCTCGGCCGCGTCGTCGTCGAGCGCGGCGGGCACGTTGACCGCGTTGCGGACCAGCTCGCCCTTGAGCGCCGCGGCCACCTGGCCGGCGACCGTCTCCGCGGCGCGCACCTGCGCGTCGTGGGTCTGCGCGGCGGCGCGAGCGACGGAGATCACGCCGTCGAGGGCGCTGAGCCGATCCCCGGCCTGGCCCTCCGCGGGGTCCACGACGGCCGCGCCGGCGACGGCGCCGGACTCGATCGCCCGCGCCCACGCCGCTTCGTCGACGATGCCCCTCGCGAAGGCGCTGATCAGGCGCACGCCAGGCTTCATGACGGCGAACTCCGCGTCCCCGACGAGCCCCTCGTTCTCCGGCAGCTCCGCGAGGTGCACGCTGAGGAAGTCGGCCTCGCGACAGACTCCCGGAAGATCCGTTGAGCGCTCGAGCAGAAGCTGCTCGGATCCCTTGACCGGCTCTCCGGGATCCCAGGCGATCAACCGCATCCCGAGTGTGTGGGCGGCCTCGGCCACGAGGGAGACCGTGTCGTCGAGGCCGACGAAGCCGAGAGTCTTGCCGCGGACCTCGACGCCGTGCGCGGTCGGCTCTGCTGCGGGCTCGCCTGCGCCGGGCGCCGCGGACGTACGGAGGATCTCGTGCGCGCAGGCGAGGAGGACGGTCAGCACGACCTCCGCCGCCGAGACGCGGTCGCTCTGCGGCGCGTCGGTCACGATGACGCCGCGCGCCGTCGCCTCGTCGAGGTCGATGTCGTCCACGCCGGCGCCCGTGCAGCCGATGACCTCGAGGACGTCGGCCGCCGCGATGACCTCGGACGGCACGCCGACCGACGGCCCGGCGATGAGGCCGTGGTAGCCGGGGACCAGACGGGCGAGCGCGGCCGCATCGCAGTCGCCGGCCAGGTCGACAGAGAAGCCCTCCGTCTCCAGGCGGGCGATACCCTCGGGAGCGAGTCGTCCCGCGACGAGGATCTTCTTGGTGCTCATCAGACGGCTCCCAGGCTGAAGGTCCGGACAGTGAGCAAGGCTAGACCACAGCGCCGGTCGGCGTCCAGTTGCGCGGGCGGTCCGGCGCAGGAAGACGGTGACGCGCGAGGCACGTACCCCGGGAAGCTCCCGGCATCTCGGGCGGACCCACTCGGGACCGGGCAGACAGGAGTCCGTGCAAGGCCAGACCACGGCGCGGCGGGCGGCCCGGACGGAGATGTCCGG
>CAIYOD010000149.1 GCA_903927755.1 uncultured Thermoleophilia bacterium
CCGTGTGCGACGCGAAGTGCAGGCGCGGCGCGCTCGCGGCGCACGCGGCGAGGTTCCACCGCGAGCTCGTCGCGGTGGTCGGCGGGCTCGTCGTCGCCGCGACGCGCCTGATCGTGCTGCCGCGCGGGTTCGTGCTCGAGCTCAAGGACGCGCGCGTCTCCGTCGTGTGCGTCGGGCGAGAGACGCCAGGCACGAGCCTCGAGCTCGCGTTCGCGTCCAAGGCGCGCGTGACGGTCGTCGACGGCCGCGCCGAGGAGTTGCCGTTCGCGGACGCGAGCTTCGACGCCGCCGTGAGCGCGTTCGCGCTCTGCACGGTGGCGGACCCGGCGGCGGCGCTCGCCGAGCTCCGCCGGGTGCTGGTCCCCGGAGGCGCGCTCCTGCTGCTCGAGCACGTGCATCTCCACTGGGAGCCGGGGCGGGGCCTGCAGAGCAGGGCGGCCCCGGCTTGGGCGGCGGTCGCCGGCGGCTGCCGCCTCGACAGAGATACGATGAGGTTTGCGCGCGATGCAGGCTTCGACGTCCTGCAGAAGTGCACGCATGTGGCCGGCTGGATCGTCGAAGCGAGCCTGCGCAGCCCTGTTGGGTTGCAGGGCGGCTCCAGCCCTGCTTAACTAGCTCCCCGAACGAACAACGAGGCGCTCTGGCGCGCCCCCACATTCCGTTCGCCCCCTTCTCACACACCCCTTACGCGGCGTTCGCATGCGGGCTCAGCGCGGTCCCCAGCGCCCACCGCCCCTCGGCACAGGTCTCAAGCCACTGCCGGCGGGGGAATCGCGTCGAAAGGACGTTGTGAGTCGTAGCAAGAGCTGGATCGCCATAGTCGCGATCGTCATCGTCGTCGCCACCGCGCTCGCCGCCGCCGCCGTTCCGCAGAAGGCCGAGGCGGCCTCCATCAAAGGCAAGCTCCGTTCCGCCAAGCTGGCCCTCCGCCATTCGGCCCTCCGCCTGAAGGCTGCCGAAGCCGCGCTCTCCGCTGCCGTCTCCGTCGATGTGGGCCTCACTACCGATCCCGGCACGCCGTCGGCGGCCGCCACCACCGCGACCACCACGGTCGAGGATCTGAAGGCGAAGGTCGCCAAGGCGCGCCGCGCCGTCCACGTGTGGAAGCAGCGCGTCCATCGTCTGGCCAGGCAGTATCGGCTCGAGCGCAAGATGGCCATGTGGGAGCGTCGCGCCAAGTGGATGCCCATCATCGAGATGGCCGCGGCCAAGTTCCACGTCAAGGCCGACGGCATGTACCGCATGATGATGCGCGAGTCCGGGGGCCAGCGGTACGCGGGCGCCAGTGGCGCGTACAAGGGCCTCTTCCAGTACTGGACGGGCACCTGGTCCGCGAGCTGGAACCCCTGGCGCCACGACAGCATCTACGACGGCAGCTCGCAGATCTACGCGACCGCCTACGCGATCAGCAAGGGCATGGGTCCGCAGATGTGGACCACCACGTTCGCTTCGCAGTACTGAGCCGGCGAGGTCGATGACCCCGCGCTCAACCAGCGCGGCCATCGGTCCGATGCGGCCGCCGGGAGCTCCTCACGAGCACCCGGCGGCCGTTGTGCTCTCCCGCCCCGGCCGGTTTGCGGCGTGCGGCGATCGCTGGAGCGGCGCGACCCGACGTACTCGAGGTGCGCGGGGAGGCCGGGATGCGTCAGAATAGGGCTTCGCTGAGCTTCAGTGCCGGTGTGGCGGAACTGGTAGACGCGCTCGACTCAAAATCGGGTGCTCGAAAGGGCGTGTGGGTTCGAGTCCCACCTCCGGCACCAGCGTTTGCTGTGCAGGGCCTGTGAATGCGTGTCCACGGCGCTGTCGCAGGGGCGCGCGAGGCGGACGTCTGGTAGGATTGCCTTCCCGTACGCGACTGCGGGCATGACGATCCCTTCCGCCCTGCGTCCTCGTCGGGCGGCCGTGCACGGAGAGGAGCGCGACGCATGACGGTGCGGCTCTTGGGGCTCAACTGCAGCCCCCGCGACAACAGCAACAGCGGCATCATGCTCGAGACGGGGTTCGAGAAGCTCGACGCCACCTACCCCGGCGAGTGTGAACACAGTGTCATCCACCTGCGCGACCTGCACATCGAGCCGTGCAAGGCGTGCAACGTGTGCGGCAAGAAGAAAGACGGCACCTTCATCCCCTGCGTGCGCGAGCAGGAGGACGACGTGCAGACCATCCTCGACGCCATGGTGGCGGCCGACGGCATCCTCGTGGCCACTCCGGTGTACTTCGGTCTCCCGTCGGACCTCTTCTCCAAGTTCATCATGCGCACGCGACCGCTGCGCCATCAGGACTTCAAGCTCGCCAACAAGCCCGTCGGCGTGCTCGCCACGGCCGGCCGCCGCTCGGGCGGCGCCGAGACCGCGATCATCGCCACCTGGCTCCCCTTCGTGCGCAACGGCTGCCTGGTCGTCGGCAACGGCGACGGCACCTGCCAGTTCGGCGCCTACGGCTGGGCCGGCGGCCGCGGCCACGTCCTCAGCGACGAGTGGGGCCTCGAGCAGGCCTTCCAGACCGCGCAGCGCGTCTTCAAGCTCGCCGGCGTGATCAAGGCGGGCGTCGAAGCCTCCGGCTATGAGAACTACATGACGTTCTCGTACTCGCAGGGGACCCGTACCTGACCCCTCGCCCCGACCGGGAAGGAACCGACATGGCAGACGCCGATACCATCCTCGAGTTCATCCGCGACGAGGCCGACCTCGAAGACGACGAGGTCACTGCCGACACGTCGCTGTTCCGCGACCAGCTGCTCGACTCCATGAACCTGACGGCGCTCATCGCGTTTCTCGAAGAGGAGTTCGCGATCAGGGTGAAGCCGATGGACATCGTCTACGAGAATCTGGACACCGTGAACCACATGCTGGCCTACGTCGCGCGCAAGAAGGCGGGCGATGCCTGAGGCGAGCGCAGAGCAGAAGCCGGCGGAGGACGCGGAAGGCGCCGAGCCGGACAAGCCGCGCGGGCAGTGGTTCTACTACGGGCTCGGTCTGAGCCTGCAGACCTTCCTCTGGTTCCTTCTGTTCCTGGCGATCACCGTCGCCGTGCTCGTGGGCGGCAAGCTCACCGAGTTCAGATACGTCGGCTTCTGACCGCAGTCGCCAAGACCCCATGACGACCGAGCCCCTGATGATCGACGCCGTCGCGCGCCTGCGCCGCTGGGCAGCCGAGCGCGCGGACGAGACGCTGCTCCGCACGCGCGGGCGCGCCTACACGTACGCGGACATGGAGGCGCGGGCGACGCGGGTCGCGGCGGCCCTCCTGGCTGCCGCCGGCCGCCGTGGCGCCCGCGTCGCTCTGGTGCTCGAAGAGTACGACCAGTTCTTCGTCTGCATGCTCGGCGCGTGGCTCGCCGGCCAGGTGGTCGTGCCGCTCAACACCAGCCTGCCGCAGACCGACATCGACTGGCTGGTCGGCAAGTCGCAACCCGACGTGATCGTGCTGCCGGACGACGAGACGTGCCCGACGCCGGACGGCGGCCCCGTGCGTCTGGTGGTGACGGCGGACGCGGGCGGCCTCGTGGACGGCGTGCGCGAGGCGGGCGGCGAAGCTGCCCCCGCCGTCTCCGTGGACGAGCTCGAGGCCGTGCGCGAGGACGAGCAGGCGATGATCATGTTCACGTCCGGCACCACGGGTCTGCCGAAGGGCGTGCAGCAGACGCTGCGCGCCGTCTCCAGCAACGCCGGGCACGTCTCGCTGACCCTCGGCCTGCAGGCCGGCGACCGCGTCTTCGTCAACACGCCGCCGTACTTCACCAGCGGCATCTGCCACTTCCTGACGCTGCTCGCGGCCGGCGGCGGCGTGGCCGGCCAGCTCGGCTTCTACTTCGGCACCGGCCTGCTCGACGAGATGGAGGCCGAGGGCTGCACCGGCTTCGGCGGCGCCCCGGCCCACCTGGTGCGCGTGGTGGAGCCGATGGAGGAGCCGCGCGAGCACCCGTTCCGCTTCTGGGTGAGCAGCGGCGACCACCTGCCGCTGCCGGTGATCGAGAAGTTCCACCGCGTGCTGCCGGGCATCAGCCTGTTCAACATGTACGGCCTCACCGAGGTGAGCGGCCGGCTCTGCATCCTGCCGCCGGCCGAGCTCGACGTGAGGGTCGGCTCCGTGGGCCGGCCCATCGGTGACATGCGCGTGGTGGCGCGGCGCGGCGACCTCACGGAGGCCGCACCCGGCGAGCAGGGCGAGCTGTACGTCACCGGCTCGCTGCTCATGCAGGGCTACCTGGACGAGCCGGAGATCACGGCCGGGACGCTCACCGTTCAGGGCCTCAAGACCGGCGACTTCGGCAAGGTCGACGAGAGCGGAGCCGTGTGGATCGCCGGCCGCAAGGACGACATCATCAAGCGCGGCGGCGAGAAGGTCAGCATCATCCACGTGCAGGAGGCGCTGCAGGGGCTCGGGCGCTTCGCCGACGTGGCCGTGGTGGCCGCGCCCGACGAGATCCTCGGGCACGTGCCGGTGGCGTTCGTCGTCCCGCACGAGCCGGAGGGCTTCAAGGCCTCGAAGCTGCTGCGTGAGCTGCGCGGCGTGCTGCCGTCCACGTCCCTGCCCAGCCGCGTCATCGCCGTCGAGGCGATCCCGCGCACCGGATCCGGAAAGGCGATCAGGGCCGAGCTGCGCAAGATGCTCGCCGAGGAGCTGGGGTGAACAGCTTCAGGAGGGGCCTGCGCAACAGGAATCCTCTGGTGCTCGTCGTGGCGCTGGCGCTCCTCGTGCCGGCGCTTCTCGGTATCCAGAGCTGGTTCACCAGCGGCGCTTGGACGGCCATCGCCGCGGAGCGCTGGGAGCGCAACGCCACCGATGACTACATGTTCGTCTCCTGGACGGTGGGACACCTCAAGAAGGATCCCCCTGCCAAGCCGCTGGCGGTGCTGCTCGGCGGCTCGAGCGGCCGTGAGGCTCTCGTCAGCGGCCCTTCGCTGGCCGCCGAGGTGAAGGCGGACGGCGGCCCCGACATCGTCGCCTACAACCTGAGCTCGCGCATGCAGCGCTACGCGCAGAGCTGGGCGATCGTCGACAACCTGCCGGACACGCCGACGACGGTACTGGTCGGCGTGAACCTGGGTCGCTTCACGACGAGCCCCGAGAGCAACTACAACCAGGTCATCGGCCGCGAGTTGCTGCTCAAGAGCGACTCGCTGCGCGACTGGGTGATCGCCCGCTCGGGCGAGCACAAGTACTCGTACACGATCCTCCCGGGCATCTTCTCGACGCTCACGTCGTACCTGCAGCAGCGCGAGAACGCGCTCCTCAAGGGGAAGCTGCACAAGAAGCCCTACAGGGTCCACGCCTTCGACTCGCGGCAGACCCTGCCGGACTCGGAGAAACGGGCGCTGGTGCAAAAGTGGCTCAAGAAGTACTACCCGGCGTTCAAGAAGGTCCACAGGTTCGACGCGGCCATGCTCGACGGCCTGATCGCCGAGGGCAAGAAGCGCGGCCTCGACATGGTGATCGTGGAACTGCCGTGGAACCGGGAGATCATCGGCGACGCCTTTGATCCGGCGATCGCCGCCTATCAGGCGCCGACCAGGGCCATCGCCGAGAAGCACGACGTCCCGTACCTGGACTTCAACGAGCAGCTCGCGATCCCCAGCGAGGACTTCCTCGACCTCTCGCACCTGCGCCCCGAGGGGCGGGCGATCTGGCAGTCGGAGCTCGCCCGGCAGTTGGCCGTCCTCTACGCCGACGGCACTCTGCGGACGGAGTTGCCGTGAGCGCCTTCGGCCGGGGGTTCCGCAACCGCAGCCCGCTCGTGCTCGCCGTGGCGGCGCTCCTGCTCGTGCCGGCGCTGCTCGGGTTCCAGTGGCTGTTCACGAGCGGCGCCTGGACGGTCGTGCCGCTCGACGCCGCGCTGCGCAATCCCGAGGATTCGTTCACCTACGTCTCGTGGACGGTCGGCAAGGCGCAGCAGGAGCAGCCGGCGATGCCGGGGCTGTACCTGCTGGGTGGCTCGAGCGCCCGCGAGTCGATCGTGAGCGGCGACGCGCTCGCCGCTGAGATCGCCAAGCTCGGCGGACCCCGCGTCGCCGCCTTCGACCTCGGCTCGATCAACCAGAACTTCGCCGAGAGCCTGACCGTCGTCGAGAGCGTGCCCGACACGCCTGCCTGGCTGCTGGTCGGCATCAACCTCGGGCGGTTCACGGCGACAAGGGACCAGAACGCCGCTCAGGCCCAGGGCCGCGAGTTCCTGCTGGGCAGCGGGGGCGTGCACTCGTTCGTGTCCTCCACCTGGGGCCTGGAGAAGTACCAGTACACGATCCTGCCGGGGATCTGGGCGTACATCACCGACTGGACGCGCAAGCACGGCGGCAAGCTGCTCGAGGGCGAGGCGCCGAGCACCGACTACCAGCTGCACCGGTATTCGGCGAAGACACGGCGCTCGGACAGCCAGAAGAAGCGGCTCGTGAAGAAGTGGAACGCGAGCCGCCGCCCGGTCTTCGAGAAGAACCTGGACGCCAACCTGCAGATGCTCGAGGCGCTGCTGGAGCGGGCCCGCGAGCGCGGCGTGAAGGTCGTGCTGCTGGAGTTGCCGCTCAACGAAGAGATCGTCGGCGACAGTTTCGCCGCGTCGCAGCGCCAGTACCAGGAGCCGGTCTCGGCGCTCGCACGCGAGTACGGAGCGCCGTACATCGACCTCAACCAGACGGTCGACATCCCCAGCCGAGACTTCCAGGATCTCTCGCATCTCATCGCGTCCGGGCGCGTCATCTGGCAACATGCACTGGCGAAGGAGCTGGCCCCGCTCCTCCGCGCCGACTCTGGAGGGAGTAGCGGGTGAGGATCTACTTCACGCTGTACCTGATCCCCGTGATCGTCTTCGCGCTGCTCGTCTTCTGGGTCGCGCTGCGCAAGGACGCTCACCGGTTGCTCTTCATCCTGCTGCTCAGCGTGGCCGTCCTGGCCGTGCTGAACCCTGCCTTCGCGGCCGTCGCCGTCGGCCTCGTGCTCGTGACGCACCAGCTGGTCGAGGCCAAGCGGCGCAAGAAGCTGCGCGGTGCGCGCGTCGTCCTCATCGCCATCCTCATCGCCCTCGTCACCCTCGGTATCGGCAAGTACGGCCAGCGCGGGGTCATCGCCATCTGGGGCGGCGACGACTGGATCGTCAGCCGCCTCATCATGCCGCTCGGCATCAGCTACTTCGTGTTCCGCATGCTGCAGTACGTGTTCGACTGCATGCGCGGGGTCATCCAGGAGAACAAGCTGCTGCGGCTGGCGGCATTCATGCTGTTCATCCCGACGTTCCCGGCCGGCCCGCTCGAGACGTACCAGGGGTTCTACGAGAAGCGCACCCCGGGCTTCGATCGCCAGGAGTTCTACTACGGCCTGCGGCGCATCGCGCTCGGCTACTTCAAGAAGGTCTTCGTCGTCGACTTCCTGTTCTCGATCTTCTTCGGCAAGATCGTCACGACGATCGGCAAGACCGACTTCGACCCCAACGACGTCGGCACGTGGTGGCCGCTGGCCTACGTGATCATCGTGTTCGTGCGCGCCTACTTCGACCTCTCCGCGTACACCGACCTTGCGATCGGCTTCTCGCGCCTGTTCGGGTTCCGGATCATGGAGAACTTCCACTTCCCGTTCTGGCAGAAGAACCTGAGCGACTTCTGGCGCAGCTGGCACATCTCGCTGAGCACCTGGTGCCGCAACAACGTCTACTTCCCGGTGTTCGGCCTCACGCGCAAGCCGTGGCTGGGCCTGTACGCCAGCATGCTCACCATGGGTCTGTGGCACTACGTCGACCTCAACTGGCTGGCCTGGGGCCTGTACCACGGCACCGGGCTCGTGATCCTGGCCCGCTGGGAGCGCTGGAAGAAGACGCGCAAGAAGGCGCGCAAGAAGGCGGGCCTGCCGCCGGCGGCCGGGTTCGAGAAGTTCACCAGGTGGCTGGGCTACCCGGTCACCTTCCTGTACGTGGCGCTCGGGTATGCGTTCGTCTCCACGGGGAGCTTCGAGCAGGCCATCAAGATCCTGTACAACGTCTTCCGTCTGCCGCTGGCGTGGATCCATGGCGTCGTGCTGTGAACCGGGCGCGTCCCACGAACGTTGTTGTGTGAGACGATAAGAAGTCGGTGAGAGGAGTCCTTGAGCCTGCGTGACGTACAGAAGACGGGTCCGTGGCATGCGTTCAGCCGCGGTTTCCGCCAGCGGAGCCCGCTGGTGCTGGTCGCGGCCGCCCTCATCACCTTCCTGGCGTTGTTCCTCGCCCAGGGGGTCCTGTTCGGCGGCGGCCTCACCGCGGTCGACGAAGGCCGCCTCCTGCGCATCAGTCACGACGACTACGTGCACGTCTCCGTCAGGGTCCAGGAGCTCAAGGCCGACCCGCCGAAGACGCGCACCATCTACCTCTTCGGCGGCTCCGGCACCATGGAGTGCATCGTCAGCGAGGCATCGCTCGCCGCGCAGATAGGTCGCGACGCGAAGCAGCCGGTGCAGGTCGTGAGCCTCGCGGCACATCAGGAGAGCATGGCCATGACGCTGGCGCTCGTGGACAACCTGCCGGCCGGGCCGGCCACCGTGGCCATCGGCCTCGCGCCGATCCGCGTCACCGGTGCCCCGGAGCGAGACGTGCAACTGCTCAGCGGGCACACCCTGCTCGTGCGCAGCCGGCGGCTGGCGCAGATCGCGCCGAAGTACTTCGGCACGAAGGCTCCCAACACGGGCTCGATCCCGGGCATCTTCGACTACGTCGGCTCGTACCTGAGCGAAAGGGCCGCCGGCCGGGCTCTGTGGGGCACGAAGATCGCCTACGAAAGCCACTACTACCCGTGGGGCGCCAAGGGTCATCTGCCGCTCGGCAAGCGCCGCAACGTGCTGTACGTGCTGGCCAAGGACGTGAAGCTCTACCGCAAGTACGCGGACTTCAACTTCGCCATGCTCGAGGAGACCCTGAAGCTCGCGCGTGAGCGCGGCTTCGACGTGGTGCTGTACGACCAGCCACTGAACGCATCGGCAGCCGGCCCGGACTGGAACGGCGTCGTGCCGGCCTACCGCAAGCGGGCCCGTGCGCTGGCCGCGCGCTACGACGTGCCCTACGTGCACATCGAGCGCCGCGTGGCGCTGAGGGACGACGACTTCGCCGACCTCTTCCACCTGCTCGCGCCGGCGCGGCTCAAGTGGCAGCCGGAGATGGCGCGCCAGCTGGCGTCCACGCTGGACGCGCCGGCCGAGCCGGTGGCGACGCGCGTCGAGCGGAGCGCGCCGGCGCCGCAGTGACGGGCGGCGCCGGCGCGCCGCAGCAGCACCACGAGCCCGGCCGCGAGGCCGGCCTCGAGCGGCGCTTCGAAAAGCCGGCGCCGGACCCCGACACCTCGCCGCTCGCGCGCCGGCCGGAGGCGGGGGTGACTCGCCGCCAGTTCCTGGTCGGCGGCGGCGTGTTCGCGCTCTTCTTCGCCGCCGCCGGCGTCATCGGCTGGCGCTCCTGGACGGTCCGCGGCTCCTGGTACAGGCTGACCGGCGCTTACGGGGAGCCCGGCACGCCGCCGCCGCCCTCCAAGGTCACGTACGAGAAGGGCACGCTGCCGTCGAAGCACCTGGCGGAGCCGGCGGTCTACGACATCGCCTATCCGCCCGGCGTGGCGGGCGCAGCGAACGAGGGTGGGGCGGCCACCCCGGTCCTCATCTGCCTCCCGGGCCGCAGCCGCTCACCAGGCGAGGTGCTGCAGGGTCACCTGCGCTTCGGCGACTACGTGGCCGACGGCATCGAGAAGCGCGGTGTCACGCCGTTCGCCGTCGCCGCCGTCCAGGCGAGCGACACGTACTGGCACGAGCGGGCCGCCGGAGACGACGCCATGGCCATGCTCTTCGACGAGTTCATCCCGTTCCTGCGCGAGGAGCGCGGCCTCACCGGCCCCGTGGCGATCATGGGCTGGTCCATGGGCGGGTACGGGGCGCTGCGGGCGGCGGAGCTGCACCCGCGCCAGTTCGCCGCGGTCTGCGGCGTCAGCGCCGCTCTGTGGAGCTCCTACGACGCCGGCGTCGGCGACGCGTTCGACGACGCCGCCGACTACGCGGCCGCCGACGTGTTCAAGGATGTGGACCGGCTGCGTGGCCTGCCGGTGCGGATCGACTGCGGCAAACAGGACCCGTTCTGCGAGGCCGACAAGGCGTTCGCGGAGGCGCTGACGCAGCCGCCGGCGGGCGGGTTCAGCCCCGGGGGCCACAACGACGACTACTGGCGCCGCGTGGCGCCTGCCGAGGTCGACTGGATCGGCGCCCAGTTCGCCAAGGCTTCCACGGCGCCTTCGCCCGGCGTCTGATCAGCCGGCGTTCACGTGTCGCCGGCCGATGGCCCGGAGCCGGGACAGCCTAGATTCGCGGTACGAAGCGGCCGGCGTCCCAGGCGCCCTCGGCGACCTTGCGCGTGACAGCGGCGGCCAGCAGCGCGCCGGCCTCCGCGTCGTCCGGCTGCATGACCTCGAACGCCGAGTGCATGTTCCGCACCGGCAGGCTGAACGAGAGCGTCGCGGCGCTGCCGGCCGCCATCAGTTCTTCCGCGTCCGTCGAGGTGTTGCCGGGCATGGCTTTGATCTGCACCGGGATGCCTTCGTCCTTGGCGACCTGGATGGCGAGGTCGGTGAGCGCGAGATTGCCGGCGGCGCCGCGGTGGATCACCGGGCCGGCGCCGAGCTTGACCTCGCCGCCGAGCTTCTTGGCGTCCAGGCCGGGGTCGTCACTGGCGAAGTCCACGTCGACGACGATGATCACGTCCGGCTGCCAGCGGATCGCCATGGCCTTGGCGCCCATGAATGTCGTCTCCTCGTGCACCGTGAGCAGCGCCGTGAGGTCGGCGTCGGCCGGCGCTCCGGCGTAGTGCTCGAGCGCGCGCAGACACACGTAGACGCCGGCGCGGTTGTCGAAGGCCGGCGAGGCGTAGCGGCCGCCGGCCAGCGGCAGGAAGTTCGACGGGAACGTGATGGGATCGCCGATCTGGACGAGTTTCAGCGCCTCGTCGCGCGTGGAACAGCCGAGGTCGAGCCACTGATCGCTGAGGTCCGCCGCCTTGGCGCGCTCGTCCTTGCTCATCTTGTGCGAGGGCTTGCGGCCGACGACGCCGTTCACCGGACCGTCGGTCCCATGGATGATGAGATTGCGGCCGGGGAGGAGCTGCGGATCGACGCCACCGATCTTGTCGAACGAGACGAAGCCGTGCTCGTCCACGTAGGTGACGATGAGCCCGATCTGGTCGGCGTGCGCGGTGACGACGACGTTGGGCGTTCCCTTGCCGGCGACGGTACCCCAGACGTTGCCCAGCGGGTCACCCGAAGGCTGGGAGAGCGTCGAGATGCGGCGCCGGACGAGGTCCTGCACCGGCGCTTCGAACCCGGTCGGGGCAGGGGCGGCGCAGAGGTCGCGCAGCAGGTCGAGGTCGGTCGTCATGGAGCCCTCCGGGGTCGTTCGTGAGCGTGATGGCCGGCGAGCCCGCGCCGGCCGGCCTCCGGCATCCTACCCGCTCGGGGTCCCGGCCACATCCACGCCGATGACGCGCCGGCCGGATCGGCCGGGCGCGGCGAGCCCGGTTCCTATAGTGTTGCGGCATCGAGACGTCGGCCGGACAAGACCGGCGGCCGCAGCGCCGCCGCTCAGCGGAGCGCCAGCGCCAACTGCGGCGCCGGCGCGGCGTCGCGCTCCTCGTCATCGCGGTGATCTTCATCTTGCTCGTCTGGCGCGCCGCGGCGTGCGCCGGCTGCGGCTGCGGTGGGGGGGGCGAGCCGGTGGCGCAGGCGGGTCCGGTGCCGCTGCCGTCTTCGCCCGCGCTGACCGGCGACGGCGTCAAGGTCGGCACCTTCCTCGGCAACTATGGCCGTCGGTTCTACGGCCTCGGCCCGGCGCCGGACCGTCTGGACCTGCTCTGGAAGGTCGACCTGGGCAGCAACTGGAGCTCCGGGAAGTACGCCGAGGACAAGAACAGCAAGTACTCGGGGAGCGGCTGGACCGGCCAGGCGAGCATCGTCGTCGACGGCGGCAAGACCTACGTCGTCGCCAGCTCGTATTCGTACAAGCTCCGCCGCATCGACGCGGCCACTGGGAAGGTCGTCTGGGCCTACGAGTACGACGACATCATCAAGAGCAGCCCGTCGGTCTTCAAGAATCCGAGCCCGACGGGCCCGGACGACAAGTACATCGTCGTGGCAGGGTCGCGACGCGGCTACCCGGTCAAGATAGACGACCCCACTGTCGCCCCGCTGCGCGCCGTCACGTTCGGCAGCGGCAAGGAACTGTGGCGGCTGCCGGTGCCGCAGACGAAGAACTACAGCCGCGACTGCGACGGCAGCGGGTTCTTCTACGACGGTGTCTTCTACATCGGCGTCGAGAGCGGCTGGTTCTACGCGCTCGACCCGCTGAAGACTGAGCCGTGGGCGGACTGGGAGAAGCCCGTGATCGAACACCAGAAGCTGCTGCTGGGCGACGGGAGGAACGCCGATCACAAAGACGATCTCGCGCTCGAGTCCTCCGCCTCGGCGGTCGGCAAGAACCTGTACATCGCCTCCGGCGCCGGCCACGTGTACGGCCTCCGGCGCTCCGATCTCTCCGTCGTCTGGGACTATTTCATCGGCGCGGACCTCAACGGCACGCCGGTGCCCACCAGGAAGGGCCTGCTGCTCCAGGCGGTGGAGAAGCAGTACATCAAGGGGAAGGGCGGCATGCTGGCGCTCGACCCGTCCAAGCCGGCCGCCAAGGCGACGGTGTGGTTCGCCCCGACCGGGAACCGCAAGATCGGCGACTGGGCCGGCGGGGTCGTCGGCTCGGCCGCGGTCAACGACGAATACAACGACGGCACGCGCCCGAGGCTGTGTGCCTTCAACGGCGTCGACGGCTACCTCTACGTGGTCTCGCAGGACACGATGTCGACCTCCACGGTGGCGGGGCCCAACCGGGAGAAGGGGCTCAAGACACCGGTTCAGGTGGCGAAGATCTGGAACGGAGGCGCGATCTCCACGCCGATCATCGTGGACGACTCCCTGGTGGTGGCGAGCTACGACCAGCGCGTCCACCTCTTCGACATCGAGTACACGGAGTCCGAGAAGGGCGTCGACGGTGCACTGCCCGCAGCGAACGGCGACGGCAGCTACTGGACGGTGAGCCTCCAGGAGCGGGACCAGTTCTTCGCCGGCGGCGGGTTCGAGTCGACGCCGACGGTGTGGGACGGGCGGATCTACGTCGGCTGCCGGGACGGCTGGTTCTACTGTCTGGGCGACAAGCCCTGACGGTTCAGCGGCCGGCGACCAGTACGCTGTCCTTGCCGCGCACCTTCGCCGCGTAGAGCGCGCGGTCCGCCTGCGCCACGAGATCCTCGGCGCCGTCGGCGTGCAGCGGCAGTGTCGCGACGCCGATGCTCACCGTGATCCCCTGCCAGGCGGGGTCGGCCAGCGGCGCGCGCAGCCCGGCGATCGCGTTGCGGACGCGCTCAGCGGTGGTGACGGCGCCGTCGAGCGCGCCGCCCTCGAGCTCGGACTCGGTGGCCGGCAGGATCACGGCGAACTCCTCGCCGCCGTAGCGCGCGGCGCAGTCCACACCCTGGCGGATCTGCGTCTGCAGGGCGTGCCCCACCGCGCGCAGCAGCTCGTCACCGACGGGATGGCCGAAGCGGTCGTTGACCAGCTTGAAGTCGTCGAGGTCGAGCATCAGGAGTGAGAGCGGGTGCCCGTAGCGACGCGCCCTCGCCACCTCGTCGCGCAGGCGCTCCCAGAAGAAGCGGTGGTTGAAGAGCCCGGTGAGACCATCCATGGTCGCCTGCCGTTCGATGGTCTCCTTCTGCTCGCGCACCTGCCGGTAGAGCTGCGCGTTGTGGATGGCCACGGCGGCCTGCTCGCCCAGGGCGACGCAGAGGGCGATCTCCTGCTCGGTGAAGTGACGTGGGTACACAGCCTCGCTCACCTCGAGCGACCCGACCACCTCGCCGCCGACGATCAGCGGGACCATGAGCGAGGACTGCTCTTCCCATTCCAGCAGCTGGCGGCGCATCTCGCCTTCGAGCTCCGGGTCGTCGAGGCGGACCTCGACGGGCTGACGCGTGCGCACCACGGCGAGGTCCTGCGGCAGATCCCCGATGGGGTAGACGGTCCCGAGGGGCTCCTCGAAGGAGTGCGAGGCATCGCGCTGGTGCTCGGCCAGCCAGACCATGGCCTCGGCCTCGGCGTCGTACTCGTAGATGTAGCTCGAGCCGGCGTCCAGCGCGAGCGCCGCCTGGCGACACACGACCTCGAGGAGCTCATCCAGGTCCAGCGTCGAGGTCATCGCGCGCGAGGCGCCGATGAGCGCGGAGAGCTGCCGGTTGCGCTCCTCGGCGGCCCGCGAGAGGCGCGCGTTGTGGAGCGCGATGGCGGCGAGACCCGACATCTGGCCGACGAGCCGTTCGTCCGCCTCGGTGAAGGTGCGGTCGCTCTCCTTCTCGGTGAGCTCGAGCATCCCGAGGACCTGGTCGCCGTACACGATGGGCGCCCAGATCGCGGCCCGTTCGCCCCAGTACTCCATGGTCTCGAAGCCGGCCGTCGCCGAGTCGACGGCGTCGTCGGGGTAGGACACGACGACTTCCTGCTCCTCGATCACGCGCTCGAACCCGGGAGCGTCGGAGAGACGGTGCATCTCGCCGACCCAGTCGATGTCCTGCCGGGAGAGGACCCGCGACCAGAGCGCCTGCGCGCGCAGCACTCTGCGCTCGGAGTCGTACTCGTAGACACAGCACTCGGAGCAGTCGATCGCGATCGCGACCTGCTCGGCGAGTCGTACGAGCGTGTCGCCGAGCAGCGCGTTCTCGCCCTCGCCGCCGTGGTGGACGAGCGCGAACGAAGCGCCGTCGCTCATGATGTCGTCCATCGTCTGCATCTCCTCGCCGCAAGTGGTATCGGCGTGCAGACGTACGGCTTGAATGGGACGTTCGTCGCCCCAGGAGCCCGCCGAGGCTGATGAGCGGTGCACCTGCGGTGCCCCCCTCGAGTCCGCCTGCGGTGACTAGTAGCGCACCATGAGCTTGCGCGTCGCGGCGGTGAGCCCGTCGACGGTGAGCTCGAACATGGGGAAGACCTCGCGCACCTTGCGGATGGTCATGCTGCCGTAGGCGCGGTCCCAATCGGTCTCGGGGATGGTGTTGAGCCATACGGAGTGGTCGAAGTGACGGCGCAGGCGCCGGAGCCACTCGATCCCGGGCTCCTCGTTGCCGTAGCCCCACCAGATGATGCCGTCGCGGGCCATGAGCTCGCTGGGGGCCATGGCTGCGTCGCCCACGATGATGAGCTTGTAGTCGCTGGGGAGCTCCTGGAGGACGCGCCTGGTCGAGATCGCCTCGGACGACGTCATGCGCGTACTGGTGTACAGCCAGTCGTAGACGCAGTTGTGGAAGTAGTAGAACCGCAGGTCCTTGAAGTGGCTGCTGCGGTTCACGGCGCTGAAGAGCTGGCTGCAGAGGCGGATGTAGGGGTGCATGGAGCCGCCGACGTCCATGAGCAGCAGCACCTTGACGGCGTTCTTGCGGCTCTTGCGCCAGACGAGGCTCAGGCGGCCGGCGTTGCTCGCCGTCTCCTCGACGGTCTCGTCGAGGTCGAGCTCGTCGGGCACGCCTTCGTTGCGCGAGCTCAGCTGGCGCAGGCGCCGCAGGGCGAGCTCGAACTGCCGCACGCCGACCTCCTGGTCGGTGCGGTAGCCGCGGTAGCGGCGCTCGCCGGCCAC
>CAIYOD010000150.1 GCA_903927755.1 uncultured Thermoleophilia bacterium
CGGGCGCGCGCGGGGGGCCGCCACTTCGGGGCCCCCGGCGCGTCCGCACGAGCACTCGACCTCAGACTGACTCCGCCACTGCGTTGTCCGGGCCTTCGGCCGGCTTCTTGTCTTCACCCGGGGGCGGCGACTCGAGAACGAGCCGGCGTCTGACCGGGAACAGGTGGAGATTCCAGCGCTTCGCGATGTAGCCCCAGATGCCCTTGGGGGCCACCGTCACCATGATCACGGCGACGACGCCGAGCAGCAGCATGTACAGCGTGCCGTACTGGCTGAGGCTCTGCAGCAGGGCGAAGTAGATGACCGCGCCGATGATCGGGCCTTCGATGGTGCCGAAGCCGCCGATCACGACGATGAACATCATGTACGCCGTCCAGTTGACGGTGAATGCGGCCGTCGGCTGGATGCGCAGGAGGTTCATGGCCACCACGGCGCCGACGACGCCGCAGCCGAACGCGGCGATGACGTACACGAAGAGCTTGGAGCGGAACACGTTGACGCCCGAGCTCTGCGCCGCGAGGTCGTTGTCGCGGATCGCCGTGAGGGCGAGGCCGAGACGCGACCGCAGCAGGAAGTAGACGAGCAGGATCGACCCGACGGCGACGATCAGCGCCAGCAGATAGGTGCCGGAGATGCGCGTGTCGATCGGGAGCCTGGCGGCGGAGATGACGGTCTTGCCGGAGCCGCCGCCTGTCGCCTGGATGTTCGAGACGATCAGCCGCACGACCTCGGCCACGACCCACGTGCCGATGGCGAAGTAGCCGCCCCGCAGGCGGAAGATCAAAGGGGCCACCGGCAGGGCGACGACCACGGCGAGAAGACCGGCTGCGAACACCGCAATGAACGGGTGCAGTCCGATCACGTCGCCGAGCAGCCAGAGACCGTAGGCGCCGAGACCGATGTAGGCCTGCTGGCCGACGGAGATGAGGCCCGCGTATCCGCCCAGCAGGTTCCACATCTGGGCGAGAGCCAGCAGCGTGAACAACGTCACCATGTTGCGCATGACGCTGACCTCCGCCCACAGCGGGACGCTGGCCAGCACGGCGACGACGATCACGCTGACGACGAGCACGTACTTGTGGATGCGCGTCGAACGCGCGACGCGGAAGGCGGGAGTGGTCACGTCGGGAGTGCTCATGCCGTCACCGTCTTCGCGAAGAAGCCGCTCGGACGGACGGCGAGGACCGTGAGGAAGACCAGGTGGCCTACCACGAGACCCCAGCCGGCGCCGAACGCCTGGGTGCCGATCGTCTGGGAGACGCCCAGGACGATGCCGCCCAGCAACGTGCCCCACATGGAGCCCATGCCGCCCATGATGACCGCCTCGAAGGCGTAGATGAGGCGGAACGAGCCCTGCGTCGGGTCGAACGTCGTGCGGATGGCCAGGAGTACGCCGGCGACCGCGACGATGGCGAGGGCGATGGCCATCGCCAGCGCGTAGATGTGCTTGTTGTTGATACCCATGAGCTCTGCGGCTTCACGGTCGTCGGACGTGGCCCGGAAGGCCCTGCCCAGCTTGAAGCGGGCGAGGAAGAACTCCAGCGCCCCGATCACCGCGACCGCGGCGAGGAACACGATGAGCGGGAACCAGCCGATCGACAACTGGTCGGAGACCTTGACGCTGATGTTTTCGATCGTGCCCGCGTCGAGGCCCTGAGAGTCGGCCGAGAACCACATGATCAGCCCGTTCTGGATGATGATCGACAGGCCGAAGGTGACCACGATCGGCCGCGTATCGTCGGCCCCGAGCGTGTGGTTCAGCAGCCCGCGCTGCAGGACGTAGCCGACGAGGAACATGACGATGATCGTGACCACGCTCGCCCAGAGAAGGGGCAGGCCGAACGACTGAACGATGAAGAGCGCGACGAAGGCGGCGAGGATGCCAAGGTCGCCGTGCGCCAGGTTGACCATGCGCATGACTCCGAACACCAGAGCCAGGCCGGTCGCGAACAGGGCGTAGAGTCCGCCCAGGAGGATCCCTTGGATTGCTACATTGGCCCAGGTCATGGCGTCACATCCCGAAGTACGCGGCGGTGATGGCTTCGGAGGTGAGGTCGGCGGGCTTACCCTCAAGCGCGACCTTGCCCTCCAGGAAACAGGCGACGTAGTCGGCGACGGTCAGCACGTGCTGCACGTCCTGCTCGACCACGAGGATGGTGTGGCCGCTACCGACCAACAACACCATCGCCTCGTAGATACGCTTGATGACCACCGGCGCCAGGCCCAGGGAGACCTCGTCGAGCAGGAGGAGCTCCGGGTTGGACATGAGCGCGCGGCCGATCGCCAGCGCCTGCTGCTCGCCGCCCGACAGGCTCGAGGCCTGCCGCTTCATGAGCGGCTTGAGCAGCGGGAAGAGCTCGGTGACCGACTCGATGTTCCAGTCGCCCTTGCGGCCGCCGTAGGCGCCGATGACGAGGTTCTCACGCACCGTGAGGCTCGGGAACACGCGGCGCCCCTCGGGAACGAGCGCGATGCCCATGCCCACGCGCTTGTGCGCGGGGAACTGATCGACAGGCTCGCCGTGGAACAACACGTGGCCGGAGGATGGGCGCTGCAGCCCGGCGATGGTGCGCAGCAGCGTGGACTTGCCGCCTCCGTTGGCGCCGATGAAGGCGAACGTCATGCCTTCTTCGACCTTGAACGAGACCTTGAAGAGCGCCTGGAAGTCGCCGTAGAAGACGTCGACGTCCTTGAGCTCGAGGACGACGTTGCTCATAGCGGCGTCCCCCCCATGTAGCAGGCCTGCACCTCGTCGCTGCACATGACTTCGTTCGGATCGCCCTCGATGAGGTTGCGCCCGAAGCTGATGGCGACGATGCGCTGCACGACGGCGAGCAGGGCGTGGACGATGTGCTCGATCCAGATGATCGAGATACCCTCGCGGTGGAGGTCCTTGATGGTGTCGATGAGGATCTCCACCTCGCCCTCGGTGAGCCCCCCGGCGATCTCGTCCAGGAGCAGGACCTTGGGGTCGCCGGCGAGCGCGCGGGCGAGCTCCAGCCGCTTGCGGTCGAGCAGGGGCAGCGTTCCCGCCTGCTGGTTCGCCTGCGGAGACAGCCGCGTGAGCTCGAGCGTCTGCACGCAGCGCTCGTAGCTCGCGCGCTCCGTCATGCTCCGCCCGTAGGCGGCGCAGACGAGCACGTTCTCGAACACGCTCATGTCCGAGAACGGCTTGGGGATCTGGAAGGTACGGCCGATCCCCGCGCGGCAGCGATCCTGCCGCGCGAGGCCGGTGATGTCCTTGCCGTTGAACGTGACTCGACCTGCGTCGGGCCGATACACGCCGGTGATCAGATTGAACAACGTGGTCTTGCCGGCGCCGTTCGGCCCGACGATGCCCAGTGCTTCTCCATCGTGCAGCTGCATGCTCAGGTCGTCGATGACCTGCACACCGCCGAACGACTTCATGAGACCGGTGGTCTCGAGGACCACAGTCATCGGTACTCACCGCCTTGCATCACATCGACCTCCTCGTGTGCAAGGACCTCGGGCATTCGGGTCGAGTCCTGCACTGGTTCTTAGTACTGGATCGGCTCTACTTTGCCGTTCGTCGGGATGGTGACGTCGAACGGGGCTTCCTTGGCGTGCGCGGTGTCGACGAGCAGCATCTCGAACGGGTAGTCGGTACCCTTCGTCCACATGCCGCCCACGAGCACCGTGCGGCAGACGTTCGGCACCGGGTTCAGCGGGGCGCCTGCCGACCACGTGATGTGGCCCTGGATCGTGTTCATGTCGGTCGCCTTGATGGCGTCGAGGATGGTCTGCTTGTCCTCGACGTCCGTGGCGCGCTTGAGCGAGTCGACGACGATCTCGAAGACCGCGTAGTGCAGCAGCGTCTGGTTCCACTCCTTGCCGGCGCCGGTCGTCCAGGCGTCGGCGAGCTCCTGGCAGGTCTGGCCGCTGAGCGACGACGTGAACGGATGCCACGGGGACCACCAGCACTCGGTGGTGAGGCCGTAGCCGATGTCGCCGATCGCTTCCATCTCGGCCGGGAAGAGCAGCGCCTTGCCGACGGTCGCGGCCACAGGCTTGAAGCCCTGCTGGTACGACTGCTTCCAGAAGTTCACGAAGTCCGGCGGGATGAAGACGCCGCTGAGGATGTCGCAGTCGGCGGACTTGAACTTGCTGATCTGCGGCGTGTAGTCCTCAGTGCCGTCCTGGAACCGGCCGCCGTCCACGACGGTGTAGCCCGCGGCCTTGAGCATCGGCGGCTGACCCGTCTTGGGGTCGGCCCAGCCGAGGCCGTCCGCGTCGTTCGGCCACATCGCGCCGATCTTCTTGTTGGTCTTGAGCTGGTCCCACATGCCGGTGAACACGGCGGTGACGTCCTCGAGGCCCCAGAAGGCGTGGTAGGTCCACGTGAAGCCCACGGCGGGGTCGCCGCCACGGCCGAAGAAGTACGGCTGCCACGGGCAGTCGTTGGACACGCACGGCACCTGCAGCGCCTCGGCCTGGTCGGCCACAGGGCTCACGGTGTCCGGCGTCGAGGCGACCATCATGATGTCGATGCCGTCGTTGGTGACGAGGTCGCCGGCGACGGTCGCGGCCCGGTTGGAGTCGGACTGCGAGTCCTTGATGATGATCTCGATCGGATGGACGAGGCCATCGCCGCACATGACGCCGTCCTTGACGGCGGCCTGCCACTGCTCGACGAGCCACTGGTCGGTCTCGCCGAAGGCCGCGAGCGGTCCGGTGAGCGGGCTGACGAAGCCGACCTTGATCGCGCGGCCGGCGCCTGCGTCTGCCGTACCGCCGCCGTCTTCTTCACTGTCGCTGCCGCAGGCCGCGACCACGCTGCCGAGGCCGCCCATGGCGCCCACGGCAAGTCCGGCTACGCCGGCCGTCTTGAGGAAGCTACGACGAGTGATCGGCGTCCTGACGCCCTCCGTCGCCTTGCTGGTCTGCTCTTCAGAACTCATACCGCCTCCTTACGTGGTCCCTCCACCTCGCCACCCCTCATGGGCGACGCCGGCGGCAGGGACCCCCCCGATGGCCTTCTGGTCTCAGACGCTACGAACGAGCAGTCGTATCGGTTGCTTCCACGCCCGCCGTGCGCCTGTCAATGTCGTCTTGTGCGGAGTGCTCCTCCTCCACGACTGGTCCACCATACGGACGTTGCCTCCCACGATACGGGCATCATATAGCCGGGCAACATGGTGTCAAGCACAGGGCGGACAACATGTCGGGCCCCGCTTGTACCACGTGGCACAAGCTTCAGGCGCCGCTGACGAGCTCGGGATGAAGCTTCAGACGGTCGATCACCTCAGGCACGGTGGCGGGTTCGAGTTGCATCGAGTGGGCGATGCCGACGAGGCGCTCGACGAGCTGCAGGTTGGACTCCGCCGGGACGCCCTTCTCGAGCGTCAACGTGTCCTCCATACCCGTGCGTGCGTTCCCGCCCATGGCCAGGCCGATGGTCGTCATCGGCAGGTTGGCCTTGGCGACGGCGATGACCTGCCAGCTCGTGCCCTCGGGCAGCTCGCGCACGAGCCACGAGAGGAGCTGGGGATCGCCGCGCATGCCGCCGCGCACACCCATGACGAAGGAGACCTGCAGCGGCTCGACGAGGAGCCCCTTGTGCACCAGATAGAGCATCATGTCGAGATGCCCGGTGTCGTAGATCTCGACCTCGGGTTTCACGCCGAGCTCGATCATCCGCGCGGCGAGCTTCATCATCTTCTCGGGCGGGTTCTGGAACTCCGCGGGACCGAACGTCATGGTGCACGGGTTGAGGGTCGCCATCGCGGGCCTGGCCTCGACGAGCGCCATGCGCTGCTCGTAGGTGAACGCCAGGCCGCCGGTGGACAGCTGCGTGATGCCCGGGCACACCTCACGGACGGCCTCAACGGTGCGCTTCGCGACATCGAGGTCGGCGGTCATGTTGCCCTGGTCATCGCGCAGATGGATGTGGATGACCGCGGCGCCGGCGTCGTAGCAGGCCTTGGCGTCGGCGGCGATCTCCGCCACCGACCCGGGCATGCCGGCGTTGTCCGCCTTGGTGGCCACCGGCCCGGTGAGGGCGGCGGTGATGATCGGTCTGGGCATGTGGCCTCCTCGGAGGTCGTCTGGTAGGTCGCTGCCTGCCGCGCGTGCGCGCGAGGCAAGGTCGTGCCGGCGGCGTCCGGCCGACGTGTCGCCGGACGCGCGGGGACGGGCGGCTCAGCCGCCCGTCCCCTTCGCGTCCGGCGATCGCCGGCGCGTGCACCGTCCCCGGCGGGGGGGCCGGGAGATGCTCCCGGAGTCCCGCCTCAGAACTCGCGCGGCTCCGGATACGGGATCGCGACGAGCATCGTCGCCGGCGAGTTGGTGTGGTTCAGGATCGAGCGGGCCTCGTCCGGCGCCAGGTAGATGGAGTCGTACTTCTTGATGATGGTCTCGCCCTCTTCCGTCTTCACGGTGACCTCGCCCTCGAGCACGAAGTACACCTTCTCCAGCGGCGTGGCGACGTACTCGCAGCCACCGCCGGGCAGGAAGTGGGAGATGCTCATCCAGAAATTGCGGGTCTTGCTGACCTCGAACCCCTGCAGGCGCAGGCCGAACACGCCGAAGTGCCCGGGCGCCTCATAGGACGGGGCCTCGTCGTACCTCGTGACCTCCATATCAATATCCGGAGGCCGGGCCGTACCCCGTGCCGCAGTACGTGTAGGTACGATCCGCGACGTCCTTGTTGACGTCTTCTTCTTCGATCTCGGCCACGCAGCGGACCATCGAACCGTCGCCCATGTACCAGCGGATGGGGAAGCAGTAGAAGCGGAAGCGCTTGCCGGCGACCTTGTCCAGGTCGCCGCCGAGGTTCTCGACACCGACGATGCCGTGACCCAGCATCTGCTTGTGGCAGGGCTCCCAGGTGCCCTCAAGGCCGAGAGCCTCGAGGTCGCCGTACTTGGCGTCATAAGCTTCCTGGCCGTGCACCTCGATGAAGACCGCCTTCTCGAACTCGGCGTAGGCCTCGATGCCGAACTGCTCGATGTACTCCTCGGTGATCGGCTTGCCCGAGTTACCGGGGAGGTTCATCTGCGGCGGGCCGTTCTTGCCCATCGCGGTGTGCAGCGGATGGTCGAGGGCCTGCATGTCCATGGCCACGCACTTGACCTTGTGCTTGACGAACCACTTGCCGGCCTCGACGCCGGTGCCGCAGGAGTACTGGTAGTAGTCCTTGGAGTCGTCGAACAGGCGATGCATGCCGGTGTTGAGGACGACGACCATGCCCTCGAGCTCTTCCGGCTTGATATTCGCGCGCTTGCAGGCGTCCTCGAGATGCTCGGGCAGGATGAGGCCCCACTTGTCGATCTTGATCTCGAGGCAGACGGCGTCGCCGGTGTAAGCGTCGACCGGCATCTCATGGGTGTAACGCGCCCGCTTGCCGGTGAATTCCTTCTCCATGACGTGACGCGGAGCGTCCGCGTGGGTGCCGGTGTGCTGCACGCAGTCGACGCGCTGCGTGAGGACGCCGCCCTTGGCCATGGTGTGCATCGAGTCGATGACCGGCTTCACGAAGTACGGCCAACGAGGGATCTCCGCGCTGAACGGATGTGTCAGATCAACCCATACCTTCGCCATAATCCTTCACCATCTCCTTCTTCGATTGGCTTCACTACATCCGGGCCGGCAGTCTCTACCGGTTCTCCCGCTCCTTAAGATCCTGAACGGCCTTGCACAGGTAGTCGAGCAGTCCGCTCCGCAACTCTTTCTGCTCCTCCGTCGTCCAGGTCTGCAGGCCTGCACCTCCGCTCTTGAAGCCCAGCTCGCCCGCGTCGACCCGCTCTCTCACGAGGGGGGACGCGTCGTGCCGGTCCTCAAGATACGGGAACACGTAGTCGTGGATCGCCAGCACCAGGTCCAGGCCCACCAGATCGGCGTTCTCCAGTGGGGCGAGGACCGGCAGCCGCAGGCCGGGGCCGTACTTGAGGCTCTCGTCCACGGTGGCCGCGTCGGCGATGCCGTGCTCCACGATGGAGACGGCCTCCCGCCACAGCGCGTGCTGCAGCCGGTTGGCGATGAACCCCGGCACGTCCTTCCGGGCGTGGACCGGGTGCTTGCCGATGGCGCGATGGAGGTCCATCGTGAGCTCGATGACCCACGGCGCCGTCTCTTCGGTCTGCACGACCTCCACCAGGGGGATGAGGAACGGCGGGTTCCACCAGTGCGTCCCGACGATCCTGTCCCGCCGTTGCGCCTTGCCGGCGATCTCGGTGGGGCTCATGACCGACGTGTTGGTGGCCAGCACCGCCTCGGGCCCGCACATCTGGTCGAGGTTGCGGAAGATGTCCTGCTTGAGCGTCATGTCTTCGATGACGGCCTCGAGCACGAAATCCGCATCGGCGACCGCGTCTTCCATGACCAGCGTGGTGGACACGCGGTCAAGCGTCGGCTGCACATCCTCGAGCCGGCCCAGACCCCGCTCGGCCAGGAAGGTCAGGTCGCTGCGCATGTTCTGTGCGACCTTGGCCAGCGCCTCCGGCACGACGTCGTAGAGGACGACGTCGTAGCCCGCACCGGCAAAGACCATGGCGCAGCCGGTGCCCATCATGCCGGAGCCGAGGACCGCGACCTTCCTGATGTCGTCCAGTCTTCTCATCCGGCTACGGCGCCGCCGTCCACGGAGAGGACGAGCCCGGTCACGTAGTCAGAGGCGGGAGAGGCCAGATAGACGGCCGCGCCGATGAAGTCGTCCAGCTCGGCCGCGCGGCCCATCGGGATGCGCGCCATGAAGATCTTGACCAGCTCCGGGTCGTCGCGGACCTGCTGCGTGAGCGGGGTCCAGAAGATCGACGGGGCGATGGCGTTGACGTTGATGCGCTTCTTGGCCCACTCGGTGGCCAGCTGCTTGGTGAGCAGGTGGACGGCGCCCTTGGAGGTCCCGTAGGCCGCGTAGCCGCCCGGGTGACCGAGGAAGCCGCGCACGGAGCCGATGGTGATGATCTTGCCGCCGTCGCCCTGCTTCTCGTACTCGGCGCCCGCGTACTTGGCGCAGAGCATGGTCCCGCGGACGTTGACGTCCATGACCTTCTGCCACTCGTCGATGTCGAAGGTCTCGGCGGGCTGGCGGTTGCCGGCGGTGCCGGCCACCGTCACCAGGATGTTGACCTTGCCGTGGTCGGCGATGACCTTCTCCATGGCGGCCTTGACGCTGGCGTCGTCGGTGACGTTCACGGCCGTGGCCGTCGCCTTGCGCCCGATGCCCTCGACCTCGGCCACCATGTCGTCCATGATGTCCGTCTTCATGTCCCAGCCCGCGATGTCCGCGCCGTAGACGGCGAGACCCTTGCACAACGCGTGGCCCAGCGTGCCACCCGCCCCCGTGACCACGGCGACCTTGCCGGTCAGATCGAAGAGCTTGCCCAGCTCCTCGACCGTCTTCCTCGGCGTATCCTCAGCCATTGCTTCCTCCAGACTCGCGGGTCCACTGTGCTGTGTGTCTTTGTGGTGCTTCCCACCCAGTAGCGATTTCCGCATCGTGGAATGCGAATTCCGCGATGCAGTCATAATCCTCCCAGCTGGTCGGCGATTGGTCAAGCGGTGATTGTGAGCTCCGGCGGAAGGCCCACAGGGCCGCCGGCGCGGATGGAACGAGCGGACGAGGACGGTCAGACCGCCGCCGACGTACGGGATCCGGGCAGGAGGTCGAGCTCTTCCTCCCCCTGACTCCTCAGGCCCCGCTCAATCTGGCCTCGGTCGCCTGTTTGAGCTCCAGGAGCAGCGCCGCGACCCGCGCCTCGCTCTCCTCGAACCGCGCGGTGGGCATCGGCACCGCGATGGACGCAGAGCGTCCGTCCACATCGGTGATCGCCACGGCGACACCGCAGATCCCGCGGCGCATCTCCTCGCGCTCGAAGCCGAGCCCAGTGGCCCGCGCCTCCTCGAGCTCGCGCAGCAGCGACTCCCGCGTCCGCTGCCGCCCGTCCAGGGTGGGCTCGAGCCGGCGCGGCAGACGCCGCAGGATCTCCTCGCGCGGCAACTGGGCCAGCAGCACCTTGCCGCTGGCCATGGTGTAGGCGGGGAACTGGGCGCCCACCCGTGCGATCGCCATCAGGGCTCGTTGCGGCGCCGGGTGCTGCGCGACGAACAGGACGCGCCCGCCGTCGAGCACGCCGAGGTCGACCGTCTCGTTGAGATCAGCCGACAACCGTTCGATGAGCGGCTCGAGCACGGCGCGAAGGTCGCGCCGGCCGATCGCCGCCAGGCGGAGCAGGCTGGGGCCGAGCTCCCGGACGCCGGTCTCGGCGTCGGTGTGCACGTAGCCCACCTGCTCGAGGGCCGTGCAGATGCGGTGCACCGTGGTCTTCGGCAGACCCGTCTGCGCCGCGAGCTGAGCGAGACTGCGGCCGCCCTCAGGCTCCGCGAGGGCGCCCAGGATCGCCGCCGCCCGCGTGATCACCTGCATCCCGCCGTCCGCACCCGCTTCCTCGGCCCGCTGCCTCGCCATGTGTCCCCTCTCGCGTCACGCGTCGCCGTCCCGCCACGCCTCGATCTGCACCAGACACGAATTCGCCGCGAGGGCGTGCGCCTTGCGGATCATCATGCGGCTCGGCGTGAGCAGGTTCATGCAGCCGCCCCTGTCGGGGGAGTTCCCCGGCTCGCCCACGGGTTCGTAGACGGCGGACGACTCGTATGAGTGCACTGTACCTGCCGGGACGCGTTCCGTCAGCTGGACCGCGCAGATCACCGCCCCGCGGTCGTTGAAGACGCGCACGAGGTCGTGCTGCGCGAGACCTCTCGCAGCGGCGTCGCGCGTGTTCACGCGCACGATCCAGTAGTACCGGCCGGCGACGAGGACGCGATGGTCGGCCACGTCATTGATGATCGCGTCCTTGCCGTCGCTCTGCGTGTGGAAGCTGTGCCGCGGGTGCGGGGTGATGAGCTGGAGTGGATACCTCTCGTACAGATCGGTGGTGTGCGGCCCCTCCCAGGACGGGACGTAGCGCATGATCGGCCCTCGTTCCGGGTCGTCGGCGTCGAAGCGCTTGAGACTGGATGCCTCGAACTCGATCTTGCCGGACTGCGTCTGCAGTCCCATGCCGAACTCCTCGGTGTAGTCCGCCGGCAGCGGCGTGAGCTCCGGGGTGTCCTTGGCGCGACCCTCCGCGAACCAGCGGTACGAGACGGGGTCGCGACGCTCCACCGGCGGCGCCGGGACGACGTAGTAGCCCTTCTTGAGGAAGTCCTTCCAGGAGATGACACGCGGCAGGTCGGTGGCGTCGAACAGCCGCTTGCACCAGTCGATCTCGGTGACGCCCTCCGAGTACATCGAGCCGATGCCGAGGCGGGTCGCGAGATCGAGGAAGATCTGGTGGTCGGAGCGCGACTCGCCGAGCGGCTCGATGCACTTGTGCTGCATCACGGCGACGCGGTGGTTGCACTGCGTGTAGGCGTGCTGGATGTAGCCGCCGCAGTTGGCGAACTCGCTGATGTCCCAGCGCTCGAAGTTGGTGCACGCCGGCAGGATGATGTCGGCGAACTTCGTCTCGCCTTCCATCCAGATACCCTGGTTGACCACGAACTCCAGCTTGTCCGAGCGGTACATGCGCGCGAACCGGTTGGTGTCGGTCATGGTGCCGAAGTGCGAGCCGCCGTACTTGTAGTACATCTTGATCTCGCTGTAGCCCGGCGCCGGATAGTCGAAGCGCTGGAACTGGCCCTCGATGGACTTGGCGTCGGTGGGATAGGCCTCGCAGTGGCCGTCGAGCACCGCCTCCGGGATCTTGAGACGCGGGATCACCTGGGTGACCGTGTTGACGGTGGGGAGCTGTGGCATGCGCTGGTACATGTTGATGCTGAGCGCGGTGCCGGTGAGGTCGCCCGAGTAGCCGCCCTCGGCGTACCCCGGGAAGAAGAAGTGCGTGTCGAGCGGCGTGCCCTGCTGCAGGCAGCCCATGTTGACGCCCGGCTTGCCGAGGCCCTGCATGGCCATGAGGCACACGACGCCGCGCGCCCAGTCGGTACCCGTGGCCGTTCGGCAGGCGCCGCCGAAGCCGATGAGGCCACCGGCGGCCAGGTACGTCTTCTTCTTGCCCCAGGCGCGCGCGAGCGCGCGAAGGTCGCGCGCCGGGACGCCGGTCTCGGCCTCCTGCCACTCCGGCGTCCTGGCCAGGCCGTCCTCCTCGCCGAGGATGTAGGCCTTCCACTTCTCGAAGCCGAGCGTGCGGTCGGCGACGTACTTCTCGTCGTACAGCCCCTCGGTCAGCCACACGTGGGCGATGGCGAGCACCATGGCGCTGTCGGTGCCGGGGCGCGGAGCGATCCACTTGCCGCCGAGGAACTGCGCCGTGTGATTGTGGAACGGATCGATATGCACGCACGGGATGCCGAGTTCCTTGAGCCACTGGCGGCGGATGGTGCCGTCGTGGGCGCCGTACACGCCGCTGGTCGCCTCAGGGTCCGAGGACCAGAACACGACCATCTCGGCGTGCGTCAGCAGGTCCTCCACCGTGCCGTAGGTCTCACCGCCGCCGTTCCGGGCGGTCTGGCCCCAGTGATGCGACGCCCCCCAATACCAGCCTTCCCAGCTGTCCGGGTTGTGCATGACGGGAGACCACCCGATCATGTTGAAGAAGCGGATGCGGGCGCTCAGCCAGTAGCCCAGCACGCCCCAGGTGTGGTGGGAGCCGCTGCCGTTCATGATCGCGCCCGGACCGTGGTCGCGCTTCACGCGCTTGATCTCGGAGGCCACGAGGTCGAGCGCCTCGTCCCAGCTGATGGGCTCGTAGCCCGAGGTGCCGCGGTTCTGCGGATTGCGCTCGCCGTCGGGGTCGAAGTCCACCCGCTTCATGGGGTGGAGCAGGCGGTCCGGCGAGTAGATGAGCGACTTCCAGGCGAGCGTGTGCGAGCTGACCGTGGTCTTGCGCGGCGGGGTGAAGCGGTGGCCGCGCGCCTCGATCGTCCACGGCTCGGCGTCGTCCTCGTCGAACTCGATGGGCGTGATGCGCAGGATCCGGCCGCCTCTCACGTAGACGAACACCGGGCCGCCGTTGGTGTTGCTGGTGAAGCGGCGCACGCCGGCGCCGGCGTCGACGCCGAACTCGAGGCCGGCGGTGAGCATCATCTGCAGCGTCTCGGAGAACCACACGGCCAGGTCGTCGGGGCCCTCGACGCTCATCTGGAAGTTCTTGAGCGCGTCGATGAACTCGAGGTAGTCGCGACCCGGCTTCATGACGCGGACCGCGATCTCCGCGGTGTCGAAGGTCATGGTGAGATCCGGCGCCGGATGCAGACCCGAGCGCGACCGGACCTTGCCGCCGCGGATGACGTAGGCGCGGCCGCGGGTCCTGCCGGCCAGCCGTATCTGGGCCACCAGGTCGCGCTCGCGCAGGCGCGCGGCGAATTCGGGGTAGCGGCGCGCCTGCGCGCGCAGCGCGACTTCGAGCCCCGCGAGCGTCGCCGTGAACTGGGTCTCCGCCAGGGCCGCCTTGGCCTGCCCCGCCGCCCGCGCCGCCGTCCGGCGCCCGTTCTTGCCAGCCATGTGTCCTCCGTGCCGCACCCTCGCGCGGGAGTGTTCGTTCCACTGAATGGAATAGGTATTCCACCCATCGGTACGATAGCGGACGGGGGGCGGCGGGTCAACGTTAGCAGGCCGGCAGGTGTGGTGAACGGCGCGAGGCTGGAACGGGGCGGCTCCGTACGCAGAAATGGGGCGCCCGCCCTCGGGGGGAAGGCGGACGCCCCGAACGACTCACAAGGGAAGCACTTGCGAGACGCCTCTTCGACTCGGCGGATCAGATGCGGTTCAACCACACCCCGCCGAGATTCGCTCTCTTATGCAGACGCGGTGACTCGAGCCTCTCAGTACGCGAGGGGCTGCAGGTCGCCCTGGACCGGGACTTCGGTGGCCTGCGAGTTGTTGACCACGACCAGGTCGTACGGGTACTTGTCACCCTTGATCCACTGGCCGCCGGTGATGGGCGTGGTGCAGACGTTGGGCACCGGGTTGAGCTTCTTGTCGTCGCTGCTCCACGTGACGCGGCCGCCGATGGTCTGCATGTCGGTGGCGGCGATGGCGTCACGGATGATCGCCTTGTCGTCCACGTTGGTGGTGCGCTTGAGCGCGTCGGCGACGACCTCGAAGATCGCGTAGTGGAGGATTGGCTGCGTCCACTGCGCGCTGTTGTCGGTCTCGTACTGATCGGCGAGCTCCTGACAGGTCTGGCCGGTCAGGGAGGACTTGAACGGGTGGTTCGGGGACCACCAGCACTCGCTGGACAGGTTGTAGCCGATGTCGCCGAGCGCCTCCAGCGACTGCGGGAAGAGCAGCGCCTTGCCCACGGTGGCGATGATCGGGTTGAAGCCCTGCTGCAGCGACTGCTTCCAGAAGTTGGTGAAGTCGGGGGGCAGCATGACGCCGCTGAGGATCTGCGCGTCGGCGGACTTGAACTTGCCGATCTGCGCGGAGTAGTCCTCGGTGAGGTCCTGATAGCGGCCGCCGTCGATGATGGTGTAGCCGCCCGCCTTGAGGACCGGCGGCTGGCCCGTCTTCTCGTCGGCCCAGGCAAGGCCGTCGCCGTCGTTCGGCCACATCTCGGCGACCTTCTTGTTGGTCTTGAGCGAGTCCCACATGTCGACGAAGGTGGCCGTGATGCCCTCGAGGCCCCACCAGCTGTGGTACGTCCACTCGAAGCCCACGGCGGGGTCGCCGCCGCGGCCGAAGAAGTAGGCCTGCCACGGGCAGTCGTTGGTCACGCACGGCACCTGCATCGCTTCACACTGGTCGGCGACGGGCGGGACCGTGTCCGCGGTGGACGCGGCCATGATGATGTCGCAGCCGTCGTTGGTGATCAGGTCGCCGGTGACCGTGGCGGCGCGGTTCGTGTCCGACTGCGTGTCCTTGACGATGATCTTGATGGGGTGCTTCTGACCGTCGCCGCACTCGAGGCCGTCCGCGACCGCGGCTTCCCACTGCTTGACGCACCAGGCGTCCGGGATGCCGAACGAGGCGAGCGGACCGGTGAGCGGAGTGACGAAGCCGACCTTGATCTCGCGACCGCCGCCGCTGTCGCCGCCCGAGCTGTCGCCCTCGCTGGAGCCGCAGGCTGCGAGAGCGCCCGTCAGGCCACCACCAACGCCCAGTGCCGCGCCGGCCAGGGCGCCCATCTTCAGGAAGTCGCGGCGCGACACCTTGCTGCCGACCAAGCCACTGCCTGTCGCTGGACCCATCTGACCGTCGTTCTCAGTACTCATCTTGTCCTCCCCGGATGCTCACAATGCGGACACCTAGCTCACATTATGATGCATGTTAGGGGTACGGAGTGCCGCAGTCAAGTGTCCGCATCGCGGAAAGTGCCCGACCGGGAGCGGCCGAGAGAGGCGCGCGGAACGACGCGGGCCGAGCAGGCCGACGCTATCCCTGAGGAGTCCGCTCCGTCCCGAGCAAGGCGCGGTGGGCCAGGTCGCGATGCCGCAGCAAGGCGCCTGCGATCAGTTCCTCGCGTTCCTTGAAGCGATCCACGGAGACCTCGACGGTCAGCGCGCCGATGGCGCCGACGGCGTCCCGGACGGGCGTGGCCATGGCGCAGACGCCCATCACGTACTCCTCGTGGTCGTAGGCGACCCCGGTCCGGCGCGCCTCCTCGAGCTCGCGGAGGAGCGCCGCCTTGTCGATCTGCGTGTTGGGTGTGTACGCCCTCAGCGTCTCGGCCAGCCCGCGCTCTGCCTCGTCGGCCGGCAACTGCGCAAGCAGCGCCTTGCCGCTCGCCGTGCAGTGCAGAGGAAGCCGGGCGCCCATGTGGGCCACGACGCGGAGTCCCTGCACGGCGACGAACTGGTCCACGAAGAGCGCCTCGCCGCTGTCCAGCACGGCGAGGTCGATGGTCTCGCCGAGCTCGATGGAGAGGTCCTTCATGAAGGGGCGCAGGTCGTGTCGCAGTCCTCCGTAGGACGAGCCGCCGATCACCAGGAAGGCCGGGCCGACGGCGTACCGGCCGGCCGCGATCTGACGGACGAAATCCTCATCCATCAGGGCCCGCAGGATGCGGTAGACGGTCGGGCGGGACAAGCCCAGCCGGTCGACGAGCTCGGCCGTCGTCAGTCCGTCCGTCGCCGTTGCCAACTCGCGGCAGATCTCGGCGGCGCGGGCGATCACCTGCACGCCCATGCGCCGGTCGGCCGGCTGGTTCGTCTCGTCGCGTACCACCTGGTCGCTCAAGCTCGCCTCTCGAATGATCGGATCACCAAAACGGCGGGCGTCCCCCGGTCCCGGCCGGCCGCCCTCCTTAACACTAGTACCACACCGTGACGGGCCCGCGACACCTCCAGCTTCGGACGAGGCCGCATGGAGGGCACAAGAGAAGGGCGCCGCCCAGCCTGAGCCGGACGGCGCCCGTGACGCGCCTCGCGGCAGTACGCACCGCGGGCTGTGCCGCGGGGATGGAGGGCAGGCGGGGGGGTCGGCCCTCCAGGGGGTCCGCGGCTGTCTTGGGGCCGGCGCCGCTCTGTGGCGGGCAGCGCCGGCCGATGCTCTTACGCCTTCTCCAGGACCACCGTGCCGGCGTTGAGGCTGGCGTCCACCTGCACGGTGAGCTCGACGGGCTTGTAGCCGTCGGCCTCTATGCGGACGACGTACTCGCGGCCAGGCGTGAGGAAGTCGACGGCGACCTCGCCGAAGATGTCGGTGGTGCCGTGGCCGGCGACGCTGCCGTCGCGCAGCACGGTCACCGCCGCGCCCTCGGCGCACTCGTCGGTGTCGCCGTAGACGACGCTGCAGCCGACGAACGCCTTCTCCCAGCGGTGCAGGTTCTTGTAGTACACGCGGGGCTTGGTGCCGAGGGAGTCCCGGTAGCGCTCGAGGCCCTCGTCCTCGACCATCCGCTCCACGTCGTCCTCCTCGGCGAGCACGAGCTTGATCGCCTCGGTGGGGCAGACCTGGCTGCAGCGGGTCTCGGTCCAGCCGTCGTCGAGCAGATGAGCGCAGCCGGTGCACTTCTGCGCCAGTTCCTTCTCCTCGTTCCAGTAGATGGCCGAGTACGGGCAGCTGGCGACGATCTCCTTGCGGCCCTTGGCCTTCACCGGGTCGATGATGACCAGGCCGTCGGGGCGCTTGTAGACGGCGCCGTCGGCGGTGAGGCACGGCGCCTCGTCGCAGTGCATGCACGGCATCGGCAGGTACGCGGTCTGCACGATCGGGTACTGACCGCGCTCCTTGCGCTTGATGTTCATCCAGCGGTGGCCGTGCCAGGGCTGGGCCGCCGAGTACGGCGGGAACTCGTTGTCGACGAACTCGTCCTTGTCGGCCAGGAAACAGTCGTTGCAGTCGTGGCAGCGGGCGACGTCGACGATCAGGTGCCAGCTCTTCATGAGGCCTCCCCCTCCCACTTCTCGATCTGGATCAGACAGGAGTTGTTGGACATTGCGTGGGACGTCGGTGTGATCGTCCGCATGTTGGTGAGGATGTTGACGCACCCGGCGATGTCGGTGGACGCGCCCGGCTCGCCCTGCGGCAGGTAGTCGGCGCAACTCTCGTAGGAGTGTACCGTACCGGGGGCCACCCGTTCCGTGAGCTGGGCCGAGAGGATCACGGCGCCGCGGTCGTTGAAGGCGCGCACGAGGTCGCCTTCGGTGATGCCCCGCGCCTTCGCGTCCACGCTGTTCAGGCGCATGATCCAGTAGCGGTGCCCGTCCTCGTGCAGGATGCGGTGCTCGTCGATCTCGTTGAGCCACGTGCCCTTGGAGTCGCCCATGGTGTGGAAGCTGAAGCGCGGGTGCGGGCTCACCATCTGCAGCGGGTATTTGCCGTACAGCTCGGTGGTGTGGTGGCCCTCCCAGCTGGCGATGAACTGCGGGCCCATGGCCGGACGCTCGGGGTCGATGACGTCCATCTCGAGGTTCTTGAGCGCCTTGCTCACGAACTCGATCTTGCCGGACGGCGTCTGCAGGCCGACCATGCCGACCGTGTCGCCGGGGCGCGGGCCCCAGTCGGGGGTGTCGCGCTTGCGGCCCTCGGCGAACCAGCGCATGGCCGGCGTGCTCTTGTAGTCGTCCGGGAACGGCACGACGACGTAGCCCTTCTTCTCGAACTGCTCCCAAGTGGTGATCTGGGGCAGATCGGTCGCGTCGAAGTACGCCTTGCACCAGTCGAGCTCGTCCATGCCGCCCTCGGTGAAGACGTCGCCCAGGCCCATGCGCTCGGCGACGGCCGCGAAGATGTCGTAGTCCGACTTGCTCTCGCCGAGCGGCTCGATGCACTTCTTCTGGAAGACGATCACCCGGTGGTTGGTCTGGTTGTGGTTGTCCGGGATGTAGCCCGAGCAGTTGCCGAACTCGCTCATGTCCCAGCGCTCGAAGTTGGTGCAGGCCGGGAGGATGATGTCGGCGAACTTGGCTTCGCCCTCCATCCAGATGGACTGGTTGACCACGGTCCGGACGCCGCCCTCGCGGTACGCCTTCACGTAGCGGTTGGTCTGCTGCATGGTGCCGAAGAACGAGCCGCCGTAGCGCCAGTACATGGTGACGAACGGATAGCCTGGCGCCGGGTACTGATACTTCTGCATCTGGCTCTGGATCGACGGGCCGCAGAAGCCCTTGCCGCGCCACTCGAACTTCTCGTGCATCATCGCCTCGGGGATGCGCAGGCGCGGGATGGCGATGCCCTCGGTAGAGTCGTGGGCGTTCACCGTCGGGTGCAGCCCGGTGCTGTGCGCGAAGATGCGGTAGAGCATGCGGTAGCCCGCCGCCGACTTCTCCGGGTCGCCGGACATGCCGCCTTCGGCGTAGCCCGGGAACACGAACGAGCAGTCCGACGGCGCGCCCTGCGACGTGCCCCAGATGTTGACGCCCGGCTTGCCGTAGCCCTGCATCGCGGCGAGCGCCACCATGGTGCGCGCCCACTCGTTGCCGGTGGCGGAGCGGCAGGCGCCGCCCCAGCCGCCGAGGCCGCCGGCGGCGAGCATGACCTTCTTGGCGCCCCACTCGCGCGCCAGGGCGCGGATCTGCCGGGCGGGGATGCCGCACTCGCTCTCGGCCCACTCCGGCGTCTTGGGGAGGTCGTCGGCCTTGCCGAGGACATAGTCCTTCCACTCGTCGAACCCGGTGGTGCGCTCGGCGACGTACTCCTTGTCGTAGGTGCCCTCGACGAGCCACGTGTAGGCGATACCGAGGCCGAAGGCGACGTCGGTGCCCAGGCGCGGCGCGAACCACTTGTCGGAGAAGAGCTCCGCCGTCGGGTTGTAGTACGGATCGACGAACACCATCTTGATCCCGAGCTCCTTCATCCAGAAGCGGCGTGAGGTGCTCTCGAAGGCGGAGTAGATGCCGCCGCCGGTGCTCTCGGGGTCGGCGGACCAGAAGACGACCATCTCGGTGTGCTTGAGCGCGTCCTCGAGGAGGTCGTACTGCTCGGGGATGCCGAGGCGGTGGCTGTTGCCCCACATCGGCATGGCGCCCCAGTGCCACCCCTCCCAGCTGTCGGGGTTATGGGCCGTGTGGACCATCCCCATCAGGTTGAGGAAGCGGTAGTAGGCGCTGTGGCGGTAGCCCAGGTTGCCCCAGAGGTGATGCGAGCTGCAGGTGGTGAGGATCGAGCCGGGGCCGTTCTCGCGCTTCTCGCGGATGAGCTCGGTGGTGACCAGGTCGAGCGCCTCGTCCCAGCTGATCTCCTCGTAGCCGGAGATGCCGCGGTTCTGCGGGTTGCGCTCGCCCTCGGGATCCCAGTCGACGCGCTTCATGGGATGCAGGATGCGCTTCGGTGAGTACACCAGGGAGCGCGACGCCTGGGCGTGCGGCGAGAGGGTCGTGCGGCGCGGCGGCATGAACTTCCTGCCCCGCGCCTCGATCACCCAGTCGCCCTTGTCGTCGTCGGCCAGGTCGATCGGCGTCATGCGGACGATCCTGCCGTCCTGGACGTCGACGAACACCGGGCCGCCGGTGGTACAGTTGGTGAGCCGCTGGACTTCACCCATACTCGTGACCTCGCTTCCAGACGCTACGTGACGACCGACAACGGCCGCTCGCGTTCCCCCGAACGCAATTCATCCACGATGCGGACAAGCTGTACCGCATCACGGGCATCGTATCGTTGCGGACCCGCAAGTCAAGCGCGGCCGCCGCTTCGGCCCGCCGCGCCGCATGCGCTACACTCCTTCCTCGCGATGAGCCCCCAGACGACACACCGGGAACCCGTGCGGATCGGCGTCCTGCTCGCCGGCGGTGAGTCGCGGCGCATGGGCCGCGACAAGCGCGGACTGCGCCTGGGCGGAGAGACGCTTCTCCAGCGGAACCTCGCCTTTCTCGGCGACCTCTTCCCCGTGCTCGGCCTGTCGGTCCGGAGCGCGGAGCAGGCGCCGGACGATCTGCCGGCAGGCGTCGTCGTGATTCCCGACGAAGTCCCGGGCTCACCGCTCGCCGGCCTCGCGTCGATCCTCGGCCGCTTCGACGAGCCCGTGTTCGCCATGGCGGCCGACCTCATCGCGCCCGAGCCGGGCGCGGTCGCGCGGGTGCTCGAAGCATTCCACGGAGTGGACGTCGCCCTCCCGGTCGCCGAGGACCACCTGGAGCCGCTGCACGCCGTCTACGGTCCCGGCTGCCTGCCTCACATGCAGGCGCTGCTGGCGGCCGGCGCGCACAGCATCCTCGACCTGTTCCCCCTGGTGCCTGTCGCCCGCGTGCCGTTCGCCGACACGACGCCGTTCTTCAACGTCAATACGCCGGCCGACTGGGTCGAGGCGCAGCGCCGTCTGGGCGGCGGTGCGGACCCCACGCCGGACGACCCGCCGGTGCAGACCGCCGGAGGCCCCGTCGTGCTCGGCGTCGTCGGGCGGCCCAACAGCGGCAAGACGACGCTCATGGAGAAGCTGATCCCGGAGCTCACGCGGCGCGGCCTGCGCGTCGGCGCCGTCAAGCGCGTGGCCCGGTTCGACATCGACGTGCCCGGCAAGGACTCGTGGCGTCACGGTCAGGCCGGCGCCGACGCCTACACCGTCGCGTCGGCGTCCAAGCTCGCCTTCGTCGCACGCAGCGACGAGGAGGCGAGCCTCGAGGAGATCGTCGCCCGCTACTTCGGCGACTACGACGTGGTCGTCTGCGAGGGCTACCGGCGGGAGGCGCCCGACGTCGTCGAGATCTTCCGCGCCGGCGCCGGCTACGAATCCACCGTCTGCGAGCCCGGCGAGCCGCTGGCTCTCGTCACCGACGCCGACATCGCCCACCCGCACCGGTTCGGCCTGGGCGACGCAGCCCCACTGGCACGGTTCCTCGTCGAGCGCCTCTCTCTGACCTCTGACGCGTGAAGGCCCGGGGGCGGCGCCTCTCGCACGCCTCCCTCGGGCCTCCGTCGCTCCCCCGAGCGAGCCGCCTTACGCGTCCGTCTCCATCGCCGGCTCGAGCACCACGAAGTCCGGCATCGAGATGTTGCCGGTGGCCCACTTGATCGCCTCGTTCAACTCCAGACCCTCGGCGTGCTGCTGCGCCTGCTCCGCCGTCTCGAACTCGAGAACCACCCAGACGTCGTTGGAGTTGGTCGCGTTCTGATGCACGCGAGCCCCTCTGCACCCAGAGCGACGCCGGCGCTCCTGGTCGTCCAGGAACACTTCCTTGAATGTCTCGTAGTCGCCGACCTTGTGATGGATGATGAGTAGCGCCATCTGGGAGCCTCCGATCCGGGGGGACGAGCGCCGTCACCATAGCGAACCGGACCTGTCGTGAAAAGGGTTCGTGTGCGAAGACCGGGCGACGCGGGGGGATGCTGGCGCGTCCGCGGCCGCCGGTGGTACCCTCAATTCGTCCATCTCCAAGCCCTTCGCCCTACGGCTACTGCTAGGGGCGCTGGGCCGTACCACGGACAGACCGTGGGACGGCGATGTGTGGTCGCCGTCGTGGGCCCGGACGGAAACGCCCGGACCTCCCCGTGCTTGGAAAGGAGCCAGGGACATGACCATCCCGACCCATGACGGTCGGGCCGTCGAGGCCGAGCCGAAGGGCGAGGCGCACGCGACGGCCCCCCCGCCACAGCACCCCTCTCGAGGCGAGCGCGGCCGCGCCGCCGGGACACGCCGCCGTGGCGGGGCCTCCCCACCGTTCGGGCTGCTCTCGGTGGTCGTCGCGCTGCTCGCGGCGCTGGCCCTCGCGGCCGCCGCCTGCGGTGGGGCGTCGACCACGACCGCCGGCCAGCCGCGTGAGCTCAGCGTTTTCGCCGCGGCGTCGCTGACCGACGCCTTCACCCAGTTGGGCGAGGACTTCACCGCCACGCACCCGGACGTCAAGGTGACCTTCAACTTCGCCGGCAGCAACGATCTGGTGACGCAGGTCCAGCAGGGAGCGCCGGCCGACGTGCTCGCCACCGCGGACACGACCAGCATGGACAAGGCCGGCGACCTCACCGGGCAGTCCTCCGCCTTCGCGGCCAACAAGCTCATGATCGCCGTCGCACCCGGCAACCCCGAGCACATCACCGGGCTCGCCGACCTGGCCCGCAAGGGCCTCAAGGTCGTGCTGGCGGCGCCGGAGGTGCCCGCCGGCAAGTACGCCGAGGAGGTCCTCGGCAAGGCCGGCGTGAGCGTGGCCCCGGTCTCCCTGGAGGTCTCCGTCAAGGGCGTCGTCACCAAGGTCTCGCTGGGCGAAGCCGACGCCGGCATCGTCTACGTCACCGACGTCGAGGCGGCGCAGGGCAAGATCGAAGGGGTCGCGATCCCCGACGATCTGAACGTGATCGCGACCTACCCCCTGGCGGTGCTCTCGATGAGTGAACGCGCCGACGACGCCAAGGCATTCGTCGACCTCGTCCTCTCCGCCGACGGCCAGAAGGTCCTCGCCGACAACGGGTTCCTGCCGGCACTGTGAAGGGACGCCGCCACCACGCTGTCGAGCGGGGCGCCGGAGGGAAGCCGCTCGGCGACGACGCCGGCACGCCCTCGCGCGCGGACGCGCGCGGCAGCGAGACGGGGGGCAGTCTGGCGGTGGTCGCCGGAGACGCGATCGCCCCGCCGAAGCGCCCTGAGCCGGCGCCGTGGTGGGCGCCCGCCGCGGACGGCAGGCGCGCCCCGCGGCCCAGCCGCGACAAGGCGCCGCTCGGCTTCGTGCCGCTGGCGGTCGTCGCGGTCGCGTTCCTCACCCTTCCGCTGGTCGCCCTCGTCGTCCGCGCTCCCTGGCGCAGCCTGCCCGGCGACCTGACCGCGCCCGGCGTACTCACCGCCCTGCGCCTCTCGCTCATCTGCTCGGTCGGCGCCCTGTGCCTGTCGCTCGTCTTCGGCGTGCCGCTCGCGTGGCTGCTCGCGCGGGTCCGCTTCCGCGGCCGCAACCTGGTCCGCGCCCTGGTGCTGCTGCCGATGGTGCTGCCGCCGGTCGTCGGCGGCGTCGCCCTGCTGCTCGCGTTCGGCCGCAACGGCCTCGCCGGGAGATGGCTTGACGACCTCTTCGGCATCACGCTCCCGTTCTCGACGGCGGGGGCGATGCTGGCGGAGACGTTCGTCGCCATGCCGTTTCTCGTCATCACCGTCGAGGCAGGGATCCGCGCCATGGACCGGCGGTACGAGGACGCCGCCGCCACCCTGGGCGCCGGGCGCTGGCGGACCTTCCGCCTCGTGACCCTGCCGCTCATCGCGCCGGCGCTCGCCGCGGGGAGCGCCCTGTGCTGGGCGCGCGCCCTCGGCGAGTTCGGCGCCACCATCACCTTCGCCGGCAACCTGCCGGGCACGACCCAGACCATGCCGCTCGCCGTCTACCTGGCGCTGCAGAACAACGTGGACGCGGCGATCACCCTGAGCCTCGTCATGCTGGCGATCTCGCTGGCGGTGCTCGTCGGCCTCCGCAGCCACTGGTTCCCGGCGCGATGACCAGCCTCGCGACACGCGGCGCCGGAGTGTCGGCATGAGCCTGGAAGCCGCTGTAGGCCTGCAGAGGGGCACGCTCGACCTCGACGTCGAGCTCAGCGTCGGCAGCAGCGGCGTGGTCGTGCTGCTGGGGCCGAACGCGGCCGGCAAGACGACGCTCCTTCGGGCGCTCGCCGGGCTCGTGCCGCTGGAACGCGGCAGGGTCTCCCTCGACGGCGTGGTCCTCGAGGACTCGGCGGCCGGCCTGCGCGTCCCGACGGAGAAACGACCGGTCGGTGTGGTCTTCCAGGATTACCTGCTCTTCCCGCACATGACCGCGCTCGAGAACGTCGCCTTCGGCTTGCGCTCCCGTGGCGCGAGCCGTACCGCCGCGCGGGAGCGCGCGCTGGCCCTGCTCGACACCATGGGACTGGTCGACATGGCGGCCGCGAAGCCCAGGGCGCTCTCGGGCGGACAGGCCCAGCGAGTCGCGCTGGCGCGGGCGCTCGCCACCGACCCGCGCCTGCTCCTGCTGGACGAGCCGCTCTCGGCCATGGACGCCGGCGCGCGCGCCGAGCTGCGCCGCGGGCTCTCCCGTCACCTCGCCGAGTACGAAGGCACCTGCCTCGTGATCACGCACGACCCGATCGAGGCCATGACGCTGGGTGATCAGCTGGTCGTCCTCGAGGCGGGCCGCGTGGTCCAGGCGGGCAGCCCTGAAGAGCTCTCGTCGCATCCGCGCTCACGATACGTGGCGGACATGCTCGGCCTGAACCTGTACCGCGGCCGGAGCGAGGGGGGCACAGTCACGCTCCCAAGCGGCCGCCGCCTGGTCGCCGCCGACCCGATGCCCGACGCCGCCGACGTGTTCGCCGTCATCCCGCCGCGAGCGGTGGCCCTGCACCGCGTGCTGCCCGAGGGCTCACCGAGGAACGTCTGGAAGGGCGTCGTCGAGGATCTCGACATCGTCGGCAACCACGTGCGCGCGCACGTGAGCGGCGACCTGCCGATCATCGCGGAGGTGACGCCGGGGGCCGTCGCCTCCATGCATCTGGACGACGGCGGCCCGGTGTACGTCGCCGTCAAGGCCGTCGAGGTCGAGGTCTACGAGGCGTGAACCCGGGTTTCCTCACGCCTGTTTCTTCGCTACGCTGCACGGCATGAGCGCGCAGCAAGAGACTCCGGCCGCGGGCAGGCCCGCCCTCGTCGCCATCGTCGGCAAGAGCGACTCCGGCAAGACGACCCTCATCGAGAAGGTCGTACCGGAGCTCGTCAAGCTCGGCCTGCGCGTCGGGACCGTCAAGCACGACGCACACTCCTTCGAGATCGACCACCCCGGCAAGGACTCCTGGCGGCACGGCCAAGCCGGGGCGGAGGCCTACGTCATCGCCTCGCCCGAGCGACTCGCCTTCATCGCGAAGCTCGACGGCGAGTTGCCGCTCACCGAGATCGTCGGCCGCTACTACGGCGGCTTCGACATCGTGGTCGCCGAGGGCTACAAGCGCACCGCCCCGCATCGCGTCGAGCTCTTCCGCGTCGGCGCGGGGCACACCGAGCCCCTCTGCGGACCCGGCGAGGCGATCGCCCTCGTCACCGACGCGGACCTCGAGCACGAGCACCGCTTCGGCCTCGAGGACGGCGCCGGTATCGCGGCGTTCCTCGCCGCCCGTCTCGCCGCCCTGCGCGAGTACTGACCTCCGCAGGCGGGTCAGCCGAGCGCGGCGCCGGCCGCTTGACACCACCCCTCCCGCGAGAAACGATGTTCCATGATGCGGTATAGACAAATCCGCATCGTGGACTACCACCCTGGAGCCGCACGCGTCGGCCATCGCGTCCGACTCCATGTCAGCGACCATGGGGAGGTGCGTATGGCGGAGGACATGAGCAAGACCGGTGCCTCCGGCGAGACGACGCTCATCAGGGACATCAGTTTCTGCGGCGTCCCGGAGAACGGCTCGAATGCATCGATGGTGGATGTGAAGGACGGCAAGATCGTCCGCATCCGCCCGATGCACTACGACTGGAAGTACAAGAAGGCGGATCTCAACCCCTGGAAGTTCGAGGTGCGTGGCAGCACGTTCGAGCCCAGCATGAAGACCCTGATCCCGCCGTACAGCATCGCCTACAAGAAGCGCGTCTACTCGCCGGCCCGCATCCGCTACCCGATGATGCGCGTCGACTTCGATCCCAACGGCGAGCGCAACGTCCAGAACCGCGGCGTGAGCAAGTACAAGCGCATCTCCTGGGACGAGGCTCTGGACGTCATCACCAGCGAGATGAACCGCATCAAGGAGAAGTACGGCCCGACCGCCCTGCTCTACCAGTGCGACCAGCACGGCGAGAACAAGGTCGTGCAGGCCTGTCACGGCGCGGGGCGCAAGCTGCTGCGCGCCTGGGGCGGCTTCACCCTCCAGATCCGCCAGCCCGACAGCTGGGAAGGCTGGTGGTGGGGCAACAAGCACTTCTGGGGCTGCGAGCCCGTCGGCCAGGGCCAGCAGAGCAACCTCCTCTGGGACATCTCCAAGAACGCCGAGCTCCTGCTGTTCTGGGGCTGCGACCAGGAGACCACCCCCTGGGGCTGGCAGGGTCAGCTCCCGAGCCGCCTGAGCTACTGGTGGAGTGAGATCGGCATCAAGCAGATCTACGTCTGCCCCGACCTCAACTACGCCGCCGCCGTGCACGCCGACCGCTGGATCCCGGTGCTCCCCAACACGGACGCCGCACTCTACCTGGCGATCACGCACCGCTGGTTCAGCAAGGGCACCTACGACAAGGAGTACCTCGACACCCACGCCGTGGGCGTCGACAAGTACGAGGCCTACGTCATGGGCGCCGAGGACGGCGTCGAGAAGTCGCCGGAGTGGGCGGAGCCCATCTGCGGCGTCAAGGCGCGCGTCATCAAGGCGCTCGCCGACGAGTGGGCCAGCAAGCGCACGACGGTCGTGATCGGCAACGGCGGCCCCGGCATCCGCGGCCCCTACGCCACCGAGCCGGCGCGTCTGCAGGGCATCTGCCTCGCCATGCAGGGCCTCGGCAAGCCGGGCCAGAACCAGGCCAAGATGATCGAGTGGGGCCTCTTCGACAAGCCCGACCAGTACGCCCAGCCCAAGCCGCTGCGCGTGCCGTACCTGCGCAAGGCCTACACGGGCGGCCACCCGGACGAGTCCAACCACCCGTCGTTCATCCCCAAGACGTACATCCCCAAGGCGATCCTCGAGGGAGAGTGCGACTGGTGGGGCTGCGAGTCCGAGACCGCCGACCGCGTCAACCAGTTCGAGCACTACAAGTACCCGGCCGACGGCTGCTCCAAGATCCACATGGTCTGGACCGACTCGCCGAGCTGGATCACCTGCTGGAACGCGGGCAACGACTACGTCAAGGCCATGCGCCACCCGGACATCGAGTTCATGTTCGCGCAGCACCCGTGGCTCGAGAACGACTGCCTGATGGCCGACGTCATCCTCCCCGTGAACACCAAGCTCGAAGAGGACGACATCGCCGGCGACATCTTCAGCGGCCAGACCAACCTGCTCTTCCCCGAGCACAAGTGCATCGAGCCGCTCGGCGAGAGCTTCAGCGACTA
>CAIYOD010000151.1 GCA_903927755.1 uncultured Thermoleophilia bacterium
CTCTGCAGGCATCCCGGCCCTCGTCGTCTCTGGCGCGTGGCAGCCTCAGCTACGGCCGGCCGCCCCGCGGCTCACCAGTCGGAGAACCCGGTGTTGTACCAGATCTTCTTGGTGCCCTTCTTGGCGCGCTTGTCCCACTTCTTGGTCTTGGGCTCACGGTCGATGCGCGCGCGGACCTCGTCGGCCTTCTGCTTGATCTTGGCCTTCTGCTCGGCGCTCAGCGCGTCCACGCCGTCGACGTGGTCCTTGACGCGGTCGAGGTTCGTGGTCGCGGTGTACCAGAAGCCCCAGTCGTCGGCGAGACGCCGAGCGACGTAGCCTTCATTGACCTTCTTCGTGTCGTCCTCACCGAAGTCGGCCACGGTGAAGAGGTACTCGATGTCCTTGAGGTCCTTGTCGTTGATCTCCCAGATCTGCAGCTTCTGCAGCATGATGTCGGCGAGCGAGACGCTCCAGGGATCGAGCTCGAGACGGCCGTCGTAGTTGATCTCGTGGCAGTAGTCGAGCTTGTCGAAGAAGATGTCGATCATGGGGACCTTGCCGCCGAAGTAGATCTGGCGGGTCTGGCCGGTCATCGCCATGGTCTGCAGGTCGTTCTCGTAGCCGAGCGACTCCATCAGCTTGCCCATGCCCTTGCGGCCCTTGCCGTAGACGGCGAAGTCGATGTCGGTGAAGTAGCGGTCGCCCAGACGCTCGAGCTTCGCGTACAGGTCGACCTGGTCCGGGAAGTAGTAGTGGAGCGCGAGGGGGCCCATGACGCGCATGATGATGCCCTGCTGCTGCGCCGCTTCCGCGATGCGCTTGCCCTCGTCGAGAAAGACCTCAGGCTTGGGATAGCGGTCGAGCGGGATGTCCTTCGGCAGGATGAACTGTCCCATATGTGTCTATCGCCCCCTTCCGGGTTCGGCGTCGCGTTCGAAGAGTGGAGTCTACGCCCGGCTCACCCGGAGGTGAAGACGTAGTCCTTGATCTTCTTCTTGTCGAGCATGACGATGACGCCCTTGAGGATGCCCTCCGAGTACTCGCTGCCCGGGTTGATGAGCAGCGTACGGCCGGCCTTCTGAGCGCCACGCGACTCGTGGATGTGGCCGTGCAGGCCGAGGAGCGGCTGGTACTGTTCGATGACGGCCTTGGCGCCCAGGCTGCCGGCGTGGATCTTCTCGTCGGCGGCCATGGTGAGGTTCTCGTCCAGTTTCGGGCACAGGTCGAGCGAGTAGCCGTAGGGCGGCACGTGGAAATTGTAGATCGCCGTCTCCTGGTTCTTGACCTTGGCGCAGAGTTCGCGCAGATGCACCTCGAGGTCGGCCTCGCTCATCTCGCGCGGCGTCTCCCACGGGGTGGGGTTGGACGCCGACGAGGTGATCATCTCGTGATGGTCGACCTCGACGACGCGCTTGTCGCACGGGTGCACGAGCTTGGCGTTGTCGATCATGTCGTCGATCACGAACCAGTCGTCGTTGCCCGGCGCCATGTACATCTGGTACGGCTTGCCCTCGAGACGCTCGTCGGCGAGGTCGAGCCACTCCTGCACGCGCGCGAACACGAGACTCTTGAACAACGCGTCGATCTTGGCCGGGTCGCTGCGCGTGTCGTCGAACTCGGCGCGCGTCTGGTGGACCCAGTAGTAGCCCGCGTTCTCGGTGGTCTTCTTGATCTCCGCGAGCTCTTCTTGCCCGTTGATCTCGCGGTACTGCCCCATCAGGGTGCATTCCCACTGATCCCCGCCCTTGTCGACGAGCGGCACGAGGACCTTACCGGTGAGGTCACCCATGAGCACGGCCAGGTCGGCGCCGTAGATCGGAAGCGCGTTCAGGAACTTCCGGTAGCACACGTTGGAGCCGTGAATGTCGGTGACCATGAAAAGCTTGTTCATCTACACACTCCAAAGGCCAGAGAGGAGGTGGGGGCGGATGCCCCCACCTCCTCAAGGTACCGTTTGCTCACTCTGGCGGCAACTCTCCGTAGGTCATGGAGACGTCGACGCCCACGCTCTTGCTGCGCTGCTTCCAGAACAGATACCAGATGATGCCGCAGATCCACGTCACGGCGATGAGGATCGCCGTGTTGGTCGTGAATCCTTCGAGGCGCTTGTCCGGATCGGGAAGGAAGAAGAAGAAGTAAGCCAGGATGCTGAGGTACACGATCTGCACGATCGCACCGAGGGTGACGACCGGGATCCCGGCGATCTTCCAGGACTTGTACGGCGACGCGTCCCACACGCCCCTGGCGCGCTTGACGTAGGGGAAGATCAGGGCAGCGACGGCCGTGACGCCGAACACGGAGAAGATCTCGAGTGCGGTCACGGCGAGGCCCTGCATCGCCTCGTTCTGCCAGAAGACGTACACGGCGATCATGATCTGGCCGAGGACGAAGCAGAGGACGTGGTTCTTCACGGGGCTCGCGAAGCGCGGGTTGATGTCCGTGAACCACTTGGGACCCATGCGGTCCATACCCCACGCGAAGATGATGCGCGGGAAGGCCAGGTAGCTCAGGGCGATCCACCACAGGTTGAACGCGAGGAACGAGAGCACCGAGATGAACAGGATGATCTTGTTCTGGTTCACGAAGGCGAGGAGGCCGAGGAAGTTGGTGCTCCACGGCACGGTGTACGCGCCCCCGAGGTCGCTGCCTGCGTTGTCCACGAACTGCGTGGCGCTGAAGAAGTCGAACGGCACCAGCGCGTAGAGAGACACGGCGGCCCACAGCATGAACGCGCCGGGGACGATGATGGCGAAGAGGTTGGACAGCATGATGGTCTTGTCCGGACGCTTGACCTCGCCGGCGATGAACGTGATGCAGTAGCTGTAGGCGAACAGCCACGAGCCTGCGACCATCACGCCGAACGTGTCGAACCAGTTCCAGGTGGTCGGCATGGCGCCGCCGGCCTCTTCGCCGGCAGCCGCGAGGAAGCCGGCGTAATCGATGGAGCCGTAGGTCGCGGAGAGGGCGTTCCAGCTCTCCTGGAAGCCCGAGTGGCCCTTGTCCATCGCGGCGACCGTGATGGCGGCGAGCAGCACCGCGCAGCCGCCGATGCCGAAGACCATGACGACCTTCTGGATGCGCGCGAACCACTTGATGCCGAACACCACGAACAGGAAGGCGATGATGTTCGCCACCGTCGCGATGGCGAAGGCGCCCCACGTGTAGCTGAGGCTGCCGAAGAACTGTTCCGTCTCCGGGTTGTAGAGCCAGGTCCAGTCCATGAACTGCGACATCATCACCATGCCCGGGTCGGCCGTCCATGGCGCCAGCACGTAGATCCACATGATCCACACGAAGGCGTTGCCGAACGACTCGCCGATACCCACGATGGGGTGGATGATGCGCGAGTTGTAGATGTACTCGCCGCCGGAGCGGGGCATCGAGCCGCCGAGCACGCCCCAGACGATCGGGAAGCCGATACCGGCGAGGATCATCGAGATGATCGTCGCCCAGATGAGGTTACCGCCGAGGTAGACACCGACGCCGAGGCTGGTCATGACCCAGATGGACGGGGTGAGTCCCTGGTTCATGAAGCCGACGCCGAACGCGTCCCACATGGAAAGGCCGCGGACCAGGCCGCTGGCTTTGCGGGCAAAGGCTAGTTCTTCAGCCACAATTCCCCCTTGCTACAACGTCTCGCCGGCGAGGCCCCGAGTGCCGGCGAAAGCCGTGGTTGATAGTTGTGCAGAGACACGAGCGCGGATCCTCAGCCGATCGCCCTCCCTTCTTCAGCGGCCTCGGACGGCACGTGCCACTGATAGACGTCCTTGAGCTTCCACGGCACCATCGCGAGCTTGGTGCGGGTGACTCCAGGGACCTTGCCGATGACTTCGTTGACGAAGCGGAGGAGCTCCTCGGTGTCGCGGGCGTAGACCTGCACACTGAGGTCGCCCTCGCCGACCGACCCCGCCACGTAGCTCACCGTGGGGAACTCGACCAGCTGTGCGGCGACGTCCTGCAGCTTGCCGGGGGCGACGTCGACGAGGACGTCGCCGATGACGGGGAAGCCGACGGCCTGGGGCATGACGATGGCGCTGACGCGGATGACGCCCGTCCGGATGAGGCGCTCGATGCGATAGCGCACGGCGCGCTCGGACACGTGTCCGATACGCCTGGTGATCTCGGCCGACGAGGTGCGGCCGTCTTCTATGAGAAGGGACACGATCTGCCTGTCGATCGCGTCGAGGGTGAATGGCAACTCGACCCCCCTGGTCACGTCCATTCGTGAGGCTATTTGGATACCTCGCGTAGGAAAATGTCAAGGGCCTGTCGTGAGCGCGTAGGTTTCGGAAATCCACGATTTTCGTACCCTGCCGAAACCTACAATCGTCGGTGCTCCAGCGCCTTCACCGCCGATACGCCCAGAAGCAGCGCGTTTCGGACGTTCGACCGAAACGCGGAGGAGTCGCCCGATGGCGACGTCCTTCCCGCGGATCGAGCATCGGACGAAAGAGA
>CAIYOD010000152.1 GCA_903927755.1 uncultured Thermoleophilia bacterium
CGGCACGCGGAGGGCTACGAAGTCTGAAGCGTGTCGGATCTGCGTGATGCAGAACGCCCGGGCCGCCGGCAGGCGGCCCGGGCGTTCTCGTTTCGCCGGTCAGATCCGGGCGCCGAAGCTGCGTCGACCGGGGTGGGGATCACCGCGCGCCGACTGCGCCACGGGGCCGCGGTGGACGGTCGTCAGGCTTCCAGCAGGATGGTGACGGGTCCGTCGTTCACCAGGTCCACCTGCATGTGCGCGCCGAACACGCCGGTCTCGACCGGCACGCCTTCGGCGCGCAGCGCCTCTACGTAGGCCTCGTACACGGCCTCTCCCTGCTCGGCCGGGGCCGCATCCGTGAAGCTCGGGCGGTTGCCGCGGCGAGTGTCGGCGTACAGCGTGAACTGCGAGACGGCGAGTACGGCGCCGCCGACGTCGCCGAGCGCGAGGTTCATGAGTCCGGCGCCGTCGGCGAACACGCGCAGCCGCGCCGTCTTGGCGGCGAGCTTGCGGGCCGCGGCCACGTCGTCCTCGTGGGCGACGCCCACGAGGGCGAGAAAGCCGTGGCCCACCGCGCCGACCTCCTCGCCGTCCACGGCGACCGCGGCGCGACTCACCCGCTGCAGCAGCACTCTCATGCGCTCGCGCCTTCGCTCATGCCGCCATCCTAGCTGCGACGTCCGGCAGTCGCCAGATGAAGCGGCACTCGGCCGGCTCGATTGACAGCCGAGCAGAGGCCGTCCTCCCACGAGGAAAGGCCTGCATACAGGCACAACACGAGCAGTGCTCGCCGGTTCCTCCCGCACGCTGATCGCTGGTTTGACATCCCATGGGACCGGTCATACCATACTCAGCTGTGTGGATTAGCACTCTCTCCCCGAGAGTGCCAGAACCAAGTCGAGAAACCACGGTGTACACACCAAGGAGGGTTGCTGCATGAAGCTCAAGCCGCTCGAAGATCGCGTCATCATCAAGGCGGTCAAGGAAGAGGAGAAGACCGCCAGCGGCATCGTTCTCCCCGACACGGCCAAAGAGAAGCCGATGATGGGCGAGGTCGTGGCTGCGGGTGACGGCAAGTGGGACGAGGCCGGCAAGAACCGCGTCCCCATGGACGTCAAGAAGGGCGACAAGGTCATCTACGGCAAGTACGCGGGTACCGAGTACAAGACCGCCGACGGTGACGAACTGCTGATTCTGCGCGCCAGTGAGATCCTGGCCGTAGTCGGAAAATAAGAGGGGAGGCTGACGAATCTTGGCTAAGGAACTCAAGTATCACGATGAAGCCCGGCGCTCTCTCGAGCGCGGTGTGAACGCGCTCGCCGACGCCGTGAAGATCACCCTCGGCCCCAAGGGCCGCTATGTGGTGCTCGACAAGAAGTTCGGCGCCCCGACGATCACCAACGACGGCGTCACCATCGCTCGCGAGATCGAGCTCGAGGACGTCTTCGAGAACCAGGGCGCCCAGCTGGTCAAGGAAGTCGCGACCAAGACGAACGACATCGCCGGTGACGGCACCACCACCGCCACCCTGCTCGCCCAGGCGATCGTGCGCGAGGGCCTGCGCATGGTGGCCGCCGGCGGCAACCCGATGGCCATCAAGCACGGCATCGAAGAAGCCGTCAACGAGGCCGTCGCCTCCATCCAGAAGCAGAGCAAGGAGATCTCCGGCAAGGAGGAGATCGCCCGCGTGGCCACCATCTCCGCCCGCGACCGCGGTGTCGGCGACGTCATCGCCGACGCCATCGAGAAGGTCGGCAAGGACGGCGTGGTCAACGTCGAGGAGAGCAACACCTTCGGCCTCGACCTCGAGTTCACCGAGGGCATGCAGTTCGACAAGGGCTATCTCAGCCCCTAC
>CAIYOD010000153.1 GCA_903927755.1 uncultured Thermoleophilia bacterium
AGACAACACCCGCTCGCCCCTCTCCACGCACGGCCAAGGAGAAGGGCCGCCCAACGGCGAATGACTCTGCATCCCAGGGGTACCGTCAGTGTGTCAGAGGAGGTCGTGCATGCCCGGGACGACGCAGAGCGTCCAGCCACGAGTCATCGTGATCCCGCGCCAGCTCGAGGGGTTCTTCTACGAGCGGCTGTCGGCCCAGTTCGCGGACCGCGACGACGTGCGCGTGGTCGTCGACCGGCGTGTCGGCGAACGCCGGCGCCCCCGCTGGGTCAGCGGCGCCGGACCCTTCACGGAGCGCCGGGGCCATCGGGACCGGCGCGACGAGAGTCCGGCGTGGTCGCTGCCGGACATGCCGTTCTCGGCGTCCTGACGGCCGCGGATCACCGTACGCACGAAGGGCCGGCTCCTGCCGGCCCTTCTCACGTACGCCCTCCGCTGAGCCGCGCTCAGATCCAGCCGTTCTCCCGGCTCACGATCACTGCCTGCGCCCGGTCGACCACGTTCAGCTTGTGGTACACGTTGTGGAGATGGTTCCGGACCGTGCTCTGGCTCAGGTCCAGCGCCCGCGCGACCTGCTTGTAGGTCTTGCCGCTCGCCAGCAGACCGAGCACCTCGAGCTCCCTGTCGGTCATCGGGTTGGGCACGTCGCCCTTGGGCGGTCCGAGCTCACCGAGGTGGACCTTGACCCGCGCCAGCAGTTCCTTGATGTGGAACGGCTTGGTGATGTAGTCCGCGGCGCCCTTCTCGAAGCCGAGGAGCTTGTCGTTGATCTCCCGCCGCGCCGTCAGGAAGATGATCGGCGAGCGCAGCTCGACCGGCTTCTCACGCAGCTTCTCGTACACCGCGAACCCGTCCATGTCGGGCATCATGATGTCCAGGAGCACGAGGTCGGGGAGATACAGACCGGCGTTGCGGACGGCCTCGCCGCCGTTGGCCGCGGTCTGCACGTCGTATCCGGTCACCTCGAGCGCCTCGGCGACGAGCCGGCGGATGTCGGGCTCGTCGTCGACGACGAGGATTCGCTTGGCCATCTTGTTCACTCTCCTGCAACCGGAGGTCGGGGACTGCGACCGCTGTCGCACCACTGGAGGTCATCGGCCGCGAGGACCCGATCCGGACTGGGCCCGCTGCCCCCCCGCGACTACGGGATTCGGGCATCTGCGCCGATTCCCTCCGACCGGCGTTCCCAGTATCGGCAACACCGTTGCGAACCTTAGCGCCGGCGCCGTCTGCGGCAGGCGCCGAAGGGCTGCCGCCCAGGCGACCCGGTCAGCGGATCAGCCGGTCGCCGAACGTGACCAGCAGTACGATCGCCACGACGACCACGGCGAGAGCGATGGCGATGTCGCCGTAGCGGCGGGTGCGCAGCGCGTGCCTGCTCAGGGCCACCAGCCCGTAGCCGGCGACCAGGAGACCCGTAACACCGGCGATCAGGACCACCCAGTTCACGAGGGTCATCGTACACGGTCGGAGGTCGCGGCCGGCACGAGCGGTCGTCGTCCGGGGTCGCCGGGAGCGACGGACAGCCGAGCGCGGCGGACGGCCTCCTCAGGGCAGAAGGCGGCCGGCGAGGAACTCCAGCGGGTGGACGGCGGCGCGGCCGGCGAGGTCGCCGACCTGCGACCGGCACGAGGTGCCGGTCGCCAGCACGGCCGTCTCCGGCCGCGCAGCTCGCACGGCAGGCAGCAGGGCGCGCTCCGCCATCGCCACGCTCAGGTCGTAGTGCTCGGCCTCGTAGCCGAACACGCCGGACATGCCGCAGCAGCCGGCGTCCGGATCGTCGACCTCGAGCTCCGGCACGCAGGCGAGAGCATCTCGCGTGGCGCCCGCGAAGCCGAGCGCCTTCTCGTGGCAGTGGCTGTGGAGGAGAGCGCGGCCGCCGGCACGGAAGTGCAGGCGGCCCTCCGCGGCCAGTTCGGCCACGAGCGCCAGAGCAGGCCTGCTCGCGGCCGCCACCTCGGTCACGCGCGCGTCGTGCGGCAGCAGACGCGTCCAGTCGTCGCGCACCATCGAGAGACACGACGGCTCGACGAACAGGATCTCGGCGCCGGCCGCCGCCAGCGGGTGCAGCCCGCCGAGCGCGCGCCGCGCCGCGGCGCGCGCCTTCTCGATCTGCCCGGTGGAGAGCGCCGTGCGCCCGCAGCACCCGGTGTCGGCGAGCTCCAGGCGCACGCCGGCGGCGGCGAGCAGCCGCGCCAGCGCCTCGCCGATGCCGGGCTCCTGGTACTGGATGAAGCAGTCC
>CAIYOD010000154.1 GCA_903927755.1 uncultured Thermoleophilia bacterium
CCGCTCGTTCCAGGCCATCCTGCCGCTGCGCGGCAAGATCATCAACGTCGAGAAGGCGCTCATCGACAAGATGCTCGCCAACTCCGAGATCCTCACGATGATCAGCGCCATCGGCGCCGGCTTCGGCGACGACGAGTTCGACGTCGAGCAGGCGCGCTACCACAAGATCATCATCATGACCGACGCCGACGTCGACGGCTCGCACATCCGCACGCTCATCCTCACGTTCCTCTTCCGGCACATGAGGCCGCTCGTCGATGCTGGCTACATCTACATCGCCCAGCCGCCGCTCTACCGGCTCAAGCAGGGCAACCAGGAGACCTACATCCACAAAGAGGCGCAACTCGAGGAGATCCTCCTGCGCGGTCGCCTGGAGCAGATCCGCGTGGACAACACCAACACCGAGTTCACGTTCAGCGAGACCAAGTACCAGCGCTTCCTCAAGCTCTTCGGGGAGTACGAGGGCTGGGTCAAGAAGCTCAAGAGCCAGTGGGGCGGCGAGCTCATCGACTGGCTCAAGAACGGCCCGGTGATCGAGGCCGAGATCGTCGACTTCCAGGCGCTCCTCGCGGCGTTGCGCGAGGACATCGACAAGCGCTACGTCATCGATGTCCTCGGCGTGGACGACGAGGAGCAGGTCGCCGACACGCGCCTCGTCGAGCGGCGCACGGGACTAGCCGCGAACCTCAGGATTCCTTTCGCGGCCCTCGCCGGGCGCGAGTTCCAGTCGCTCAAGCGCGTGCACTCGCGGATCGCAGAGCTCGTCGGCCGCCCGCCGTTCACGCTGCATCTCGGCAACCGCAAGGCCGACGCGGCGAGCTACGAGGAGTTGCGCGTGCAGATCGTCGACCTCACCAAGGAAGGCATGCAACTGCAGCGCTTCAAGGGACTCGGCGAGATGAACCCGGACCAGCTCTGGGAGACCACCATGAACCCCATGACGCGCACGCTCATGCTGGTGTCCATGGAGGACGCCCAGGCGGCGGACGAGGTGTTCACGATGCTGATGGGCGACAAGGTCGAGCCGCGTCGCGCCTTCATCGAGAAGAACGCGAAGGAGGTGCGGTTCCTCGATGTCTGATTCTCTGCAGACGCTGGAAGGCAAGATCGAGCCCATCGAGCTCGAAGACGAGATGCGCTCGTCGTTCATCGACTATGCGATGAGCGTGCTCACCGACCGTGCCCTCCCCGATGTGCGCGACGGCCTCAAGCCCAGCCAGCGCCGCATCATGGTCGCGATGAACGACCTCGGCCTCGCTCCCAACAAGCAGCACCGCAAGTGCGCCAAGATCGCCGGCGACACAAGCGGCAACTACCACCCCCACGGCGAGGCCGTCATCTACCCGACGCTCGTGCGCATGGCGCAGGACTTCAACATGCGCTACACGCTCGTCGACGGCCAGGGCAACTTCGGCTCCGTCGAGGGCGACTCCCCGGCCGCCATGCGCTACACCGAGGCGCGCTTCAGCAAGATCGCCGTCGAGATGCTGCGCGACATCGACGCCAACACCGTCGACTGGATGCCGAACTACGACGAGACGCGGCGCGAGCCCAAGGTCCTGCCGAGCCGCATGCCCAACCTCCTGGTCAACGGCGCCGCCGGGATCGCCGTCGGTATGGCGACCAATATCCCGCCGCACAACCTCGGCGAGGTCGTCGACGCCACCCTGCACATGATCGACGACCCCGAGGCGACCGCCGACGACCTGATGCGGTTCATCCAAGGCCCGGACTTCCCGACCGGCGGCGTCATCCTCGGCACCGGTGGCTTCAAGGAGGCCTACCGCACGGGCCGCGGCCGCGTCCGCGTCCGCGCCAAGGCGCACACCGAGCAGATCAAGGGCAACAGGAGCGCCATCGTCGTCACGGAGTTGCCGTACCAGGTCAACCGCGCCTCCCTGATCGAGAACATCGTCGACCTCGTGAAAAGCAAGAAGATCACGGAGATCAGCGACCTGCGCAACGAATCGGATCGCTCCGGCATGCGACTCGTCATCGAGTTGAAGCGCGAGGCCATCCCGATGGTCGTGCTCAACAAGCTCTACAAGCACACCCAGATGCAGACCACGTTCGGGATCATCAACATCGCGCTGGTCGGGGGTGTGCCCCGCACGCTCACTCTGCCCGAGATGATCCAGGCGTACATCGCCTTCCAGAAAGAGATCGTCATCCGGCGGACCAAGTTCGAGCTCGACAAGGCCGAGACGAGGGCCCACATCCTCGAGGGCCTGCTCGTCGCCCTCGACAACCTGGACCAGATCATCAGCATCATCCGCCACGCCGCGGACGGTGAGACGGCGCGTGAATCACTCATCGACACCTTCGAGCTCACGCGGCCGCAGGCTCAGGCCATCCTCGACCTGCGGCTCCAGAAGCTCACCGGCCTCGAGCGCGACAAGGTCAAGGAAGAGCACGCCGGCCTGCTCGCCCGCATCAAGGATCTCCGGGCGCTGCTCGGCGACGAGAACGCCGTCCTGGGCGTCATCAAGACCGAGCTTTCCGAGATCAGGCGTCTCTACAACGACGACCGCCGCACCGATATCGTGCCGGACGAAGGCGAGATCGACCTCGAGGATCTCATCGCCGAAGAGCAGATGGCGATCACGATCACCAAGACCGGCTACGTGAAGCGACTGCCGGTCGCCACCTACCGCCAGCAGAAGCGCGGAGGCATCGGTGTCGCCGGCATGGACCTCAAAGAAGAGGACGAGGTCGAGCATCTCTTCATCACCAGCACGCACAACTTCCTGCTCTTCTTCACCAGTGTCGGCAAGGTGTACCGGCTCAAGGTGCACGAGTTGCCGCTGGCCGGGCGCAACGCCAAGGGCAAGCACATCGTCAACCTGCTGCCGCTGCGCCAGGACGAGAAGATCTGCGCCGTCATCAACACGCGCAACTTCGAGGAGAGCGATGGCAAGTACCTCATCCTCGGTACGCGCAAGGGCATCGTGAAGAAGACGCTGTTCGCGTCCTACAACACGAAGCTCAAGGCCGACGGGATCATCGCCATCAAGATCCGTGACGATGACGAACTGCTGGCGGTGCGCAACACCTCGGGCGACGACGACATCATGATGATCAGCCGCCTCGGCCAGGCCATCCGCTTCCACGAGAGCGACGTGCGCCCCACGGGCCGTAGCGCCTCGGGTGTGCACGGCATGCGCCTGCGCAAGGGCGACGAGGTGATCAGCATGGACATCGCACGCGACGACAGCGACCTCTTCGTGATCACCGAGAACGGCTTCGGCAAGCGCACGCCCATCAGCGAGTACCGCATCACCGGCCGTGGCGGCCTGGGAGTACGCACGGTGGCGCTGACCGACCGCAAGGGATACCTGGTCGGCGTCAAGGTGGTGCGCGAGAACCACGAGATCATGCTGCAGAGCCGTGATGGCGTCATGATCCGCGTCCGCGCCGACGGCATCAGCCGCCATGGGCGCGCCACTCAGGGCGTCAAGGTGATGAACATGCGCGAGGGCGACGTCGTCAGCGCCATCGCCCGCATGGTCGTCAGCGAGAGCGGCGCGACGGACGAGGAGATCGACGCCGATTAGTCGGCGCGGCTGGGCTGACGTGCGGGGCTCCGGCAGGCGCACCGCACACCGGCCGCCGCGAGGCGTGACGATAAGGAAGGCCGGGGAGGCGAACAGCTTCCCCGGCCTTTTCCCTGCTCAGAGACATATGTTCCGCGCCTTCACAACATCGACAGAAGTGATTCACAAGCTCTTCGAAGGGCGCGGACATACTAGGGGCCGACTCAATGAATCGAGCGGGGCGCACAGAGCCCTGCGTGAGGAGGTCCAGAATGTTGAAACGACTTTCGATCATGCTCGCGGCCTTGGCCATCATGGCTCTTGCCGCCGTGGGTGGGATCCTGGGGTCCGCTCCCCAGGCATCCGCCGCGACCGTCAGCGACAGGGTCGCAGCCGGTCTGCAGCAGATGCGCGAGGAGGAGAAGCTCGCGCGTGACGTCTACCTCGTGTTCGACGAGCAGTACGGCGACCAACTCGCGACCTTCGGCAACATCGCCCGGTCCGAGGACCAGCACACGCTGGCCGTCAAGCGCCTGCTTACGCGGTACCGCGTGACCGACCCCGTGAAGACGGACGTCCCCGGCGTGTTCCGGGATCCCGAGTTGCAGAAGCTCTACGACGAGCTCGTGGCGCAGGGCAGCGCTTCCCTCAAAGACGCTATCGAGGTCGGCATCGCCATCGAGAAGCTCGACATCTCGGATCTGAAGACGCTTCGCGCTCAGACCAGCCGCGCGGCGATCAAGCGTGTCTACACGAACCTCACCAACGGCAGCTACAACCACCTCGCGGCGTTCAACAGGGCGCTTGTGACCTACGGCGGCTGAGCGGACCGATCCGCACTGATCAGCCTTCATGAGGAGTGACAAGATGAGAAGTAAGTTCCTAGCGATCATCGCCGGCCTTGGGGTCGCCGCTCTCGTCGTCGCCGCGGTCGCGGCCATCCAGATCGGGACCAGTGACGCCAGCGCACAAGGCGGCTCGGCGAACCGCGGCGAGGGCGCCGCCGCCACGGCCGTCCACGCCGAACCGGACACCGGCACGCCGCTGACGGCCGACGAGGCCGCCGCCCTCCAGTACATGCGCGAGGAGGAGAAGCTCGCCCAGGACGTCTACCAGGTTCTCGGCGCGAAGTACGACGCGCGCGTCTTCACCAATATCGCGCGTTCTGAGACCGAGCACACCACGACCGTGAAGACGTTCTTGGACGCGTTCAAGGTCGCGGATCCGGCAGCCGGTCGCGCCGCAGGAAGCTACGCGGACGGCGACCTGCAGGCGCTGTACGATCAACTCGTTGCTCAGGGCGGGGCGTCGCTCGCCGAGGCGGTCAACGTGGGTATCGCCATCGAGGAGCGGGACATCGCCGACCTGAAGGCCCGGATCGCAGGCACCGACCGCGAGGACCTCAAGGCCATGTACAGCAACCTGCTGCGTGCCAGCGAGAACCACCTGCGGGCCTTCACGCGTCAACTGGACGGCTCAGGTGGCACTGGCGGCGAGGGTTACGGTAGCGGCCAGGGCGGCGGCCAGGGCCAAGGCTACGGCGGCGGCCAGGGTCAGGGCAGCGGTCAGGGCGACTGTTACTGAGACACTCCGTCGGCATGCGTGAGGGCCGACGAGCGAGATGAGGGCCGGGGAGGCGTGGTGCAGCCCCGGCCCTTCTTGCGTCTCCATCCCCCTCAGGCGCGAGTGCGTCAGATCCTCGGCCGGCCGGCGCGGGTCTGCGCTCGACGTCCGACGGGAGAGGTAGAGTGTCCGCTGGATCATGACGTCGACCGGAGGAGGGCGCCGTGCTGCCGCATGTCATCGTGCACAACGAGATGAGTCTGGATGCGCGGATGGACCGGCTCGAGGTCGACATGGGGCGGTTCTACGCGCTCGCAGGGAAGTGGCGCGAAGACTGCACACTCGTCGGTAGTGAGACGCTGCTGGCGGGCATGCCGGAGCTTGGGGACCGGGGGAGCGCAGGCGCGCTCGAGCGGCGAGACACGACCGGGCACCAGGGCGGGGGAGCATCCCCCGACGCTCCACTGCTCGCCGCCGTCGACTCGCGCGGGCGCCTTCCCGGCCTGGGGCAGTTGCGCGACCAGCCCTACTGGCGGGACGTTATCGCCCTGTGCAGTGGCGCCACGTCGGCGGACCACCTCGATCGTCTGGGCGCCGCCGGCGTATCGAGCATCGTGGTGGGGACCGAGCGTGTCGACCTTCGTGGCGCCCTCCAAGCGCTTGCCGAGCAGTACGATGTCGCCGTCGTCCGCGTCGACGCCGGCGGTTCCCTCGTCGGCGCGTTGTTGCGGCAGGGACTCGTGCACGAGGTGAGCGTCGTGATCGAGCCCCGCCTCGTCGGCGGCGAGACCCATCGCTGGCTCGTGCGCGCGCCGGATGCGACTCCTGAGGACGTGGTCGCCATGACGCTCCGTGAGATGGAGCGCTTCGACGATGGCGCGGTCTGGCTTCGGTACGACGTCGTGTGAGGAGTGCACCGACTTCGCTCTGCGCCCCCGCTTCCCGACGCGCGTCCATCCACCCCCGGCCTCGCCTTCCCGGCGGCATCAGGTATACTGAGCGTGCGGGCGCTCAGAATGGCGTCCGTCGTCGTATGCCAATCGCGGTCGCAGGGGCCGCTGCGTGAGGGGAGCAGAGATGGGCAAGAGACTCACCACCATCATCGCCGGTGTGGCCGTCCTGGCGCTGGTGGTCGTCGCGGTCGTGGCACTGGCGACGCAGACCGGTCAGGCCTCGGCTCAGGTCGCGCAGCCGGACTCCGGGGCTGCGGTCGGCACGAGCGTGCAGAGCGACTCAGCGGGGCAGGACTGCGGCGACTGCGCCGGTCAGGCAGAGGGCGCCGCCACACAGTCCTCCGGCGACGGCGCTGCTCAGGGGTGCGCTGGCTGCGACGCGCAAGGCGCCCAGTCCGACGGCCAGACCGCCGGCGAGGCCGACCAGTCGGGTGACGGCGAGGCCTGCTGCCCGTACTGAGCCGCGGGGCTTTCTCTACCGCGGGCGGCGTCACGCCGCGGAGGCGACGCGCTTGCGGGAGCCGTGCAACAGGGCAGCCGGCGGCACGGCCATGCCGGCGTCCGGCAGTGAGGCAGCCCTCCGGTTCGCCGCAGCACGTTGTCCACGTGGTCCGGCTGCCGCGTGTCGGCGCGGGCTAGGCTACGATGTCGCCCGGCCAGAGCGCGATCACGGCGCGGCGGCGCCATCCACGTAGACTTCCCAGTAGTCCCAGCCCTCCGCCTTCAGCTTCGTGTACGTCTGGTCCTCGAAGCTGTAGATCATCACCATCGTGCTGGTCGCGCGCCCCTCGGCGGCCTCCCAGTTGTCGAAAGTGATGCGGAGCTTGTCCGGCTCCTCCTTGGTCACCTCGTAGGCCAACTCGCGTGCGGAGTCACCGTTCTTGTAGACGGTGGTCCAGGTGGCACCGTCGTAGTACTGGTCGGTCCACTCGTCGGACCAGTGGCCGATCAGGGCCTTGGCGAGCGTGGAAGTGTCGCGCGGCGCAGTGGCTGCCGACCCGCCGGCGTCGCTCGTCGCGTCGCCGTCGGCCGCTTCCTCAGAGCCACCGCCGCAAGCCGAGGCCAGCGTCGCCAGGACCAGAGCGACGAGCACCGCAAGGGCTACGGTTCGAAGCCTGCGCATGATCCCCCTCTTCTCCTGGGCGGCCTCCTGGCCGCCTCAGCGTGAAGGGTAGCACTGCGGCCGCCGGCGCTGGTCCGTTCGGCTTCGCCGGTGCGCGGTCGTCAGCGTGCGGCGCAGAGGCTCAGCGAGCGGCGCGGGCGCGGACGAGCACGCCGCCGAGCACGCCGGCACGGACCATCTCGTGGATGCCGGCGTACTCCCTCGCGACGAAGTCGTACCAGTCGCGGCCGAACTCGCGCGTGATCTCATGCCGCTTTTCCGCAATGCGATCACAGAGCCGTCGGTACCAGTGCACGAACTCGGGGTGGAGGTCGCGGGTCTGCACGGCGGTCCAGCCGGCGGTCCTCAAGAGATCCGGCAGCGTACGCGGGCGGAGCGGATGCCACCAGCCCCAGCTCGGGTCGCCGGCGGTCGCCGCCGCGAAGAGGCCGCGGGGGTCGGCGTACTCCAGGAGACGAAGTTCGGCGCCTGGCGCGGCCAGCGCGCCGAACTCTCGGAAGGCCGCCGCCTGGTCGGGCGCGGCGTAGATGGCGGTCATCGAGTAGATGAGGTCGAACGGGCCGGCAAGGACCCGGCCGGCCTGCTGCAGGTCGCCCTCGACGACCGTCACGTCCGGATGTCGCTCGCGGGCGAGGAGGGCTGTGGCCGCATCGAGCTCGAGGCCCGTCACCGCGCCCAGCCCCCGCGTTTGCACCCAAGCCGCCGTGCCCGCGCCGCCGCAGCCCGCGTCGAGGACGCGGCGGCGGGGGTCGGCGCGCACCCCGGCGAAGAGCAGTTCGTTCGCCTCCTCTTCGCCAGGGTGCGCGTAGTCACACTCCCGAATGAGCGCCAGCAGGCGCTTGCCTGTGGCGTTGTTCATCGCCGTCGGGCGGTCGGGAGGGTCCGCAAGGTGGGTCATCCGCCTGCCGACTCTCAGATCAGGTCGTGTAGGCGCTGCAGCAGGGGATCGAACTCGGGACCCTTGAAGCAGTAGCCCATATCAGTGAACGGCTCGCGCAGCGCGCGTACCTCGGCGGCCACGCCACGGCCCTCGAGGACCACCGCGGCCATCAACTGTGCGACCTCGGCGAACTGGGCAGGGCCCATGCCGAAACGCGTCATCTCGGCAACGCCGAGACGGAGCGCGCCGGCGGCGGTGAAGCCCTCCTCGTCGGGCGCCGCCTGGTAGTTGACGATGATGCCGCTGTCCTCGAGCCGGCCGGCGACCTCGGGACCCTGCCCGTAGCCGACGCGCACCACCACCTGGTGCGTCTCGGTGTACTGGACGGCAGGATCTCCGGCGACGTCGAGCCCTGCGGCGTGGAGCGCCACCGCGAAGGCCTTGGCGTTGCCGATCACGGCTCGCTGCCAGGAGTCCCTGAAGTGGTTCATCTCGAACGCCGCCATGAGCAGGCCGAGCAGCGTGCCCAGGTGGTGGTTGCTGACCGAGCCCGGGAACGTGCGGCGCTCGATCGCCTCCCAGAGGTCGTACTTCTCGTCGTTCTTGTACCAGCGCGCAGCGACGATCCCGCGCTGCGTGCCGAAGAACGTCTTGTGCGTCGATCCGGTGACGATGTCGGCGCCCTCCACGAACGGCTGCTTGAAGTGCGGACCGGCCAGGCCGAGCACGTGCGCCATGTCGTACATGAGGACGGCGGAGATGCCGGCCGCGTCAAGGAACTGACGCACCTCGTACACGGGCTCGGGATGCAGCACCATGCTCTTGCCGAGGATGACGAGTTCGGGGCGCTCCCGCTCGAGCACGTCCAGGAGCGCGCCCACGTCCGCCTTGTACGGGTTCTCCGGAAGCACCGGGATGTCGACGACTGCCGGGAGCTCGGTGCGTGGGTCGCGGGCAACGTAGTCGCGCAGCGCTCCCATGGGTTGCGCAGAGAGGTGCCCGCCCTTGCCGATGTGGTTGTTCACGACCTTGCCGATGCGGCGAGGCTCCGCTTTGCGGTCGGCCCGGTTGAGGTAGTCGACCAGGGCGCTGAAGACGGCGGTGTTGGCCATCTGCCCGCTCACAGCGCGCGTCTCGACCTGCGGGCAGCCGAGGTAGGCGCGGAACTCGCCCATCAGCAGCCTCTCGACCTCGTGGATGAAGCCTGTCCCTTGGTAGTAGAAGACGTCGGCGTCGTAGAAGGCCTCGGCCTTCTTGTGCTCGGCGTAGCGTCCGGACGGGTCGGTGACGCTGAGCAGCCGCGTCGCCGGTGAGGCGGTCATCTCGCTCGGGATGAGATCGATGCACTCGTGCTGCCGCCACTCGTGATTGGCGATGGCTCTCCCGATCAGACGCAGCGCCTTCTCGCCGGCCTCGCCGCCCTCGAGCTCGCTGAGCTGCGGCGCGCCGTCCCAGATGATCGCCCGCGCGCAGGGTGGAGCGTCGCTCCTCAGGTGGTACGGGACGACGAGCCCCGGGACGCGCCGGCCGCGCACGTCGACCTCGACCTCATCGTCCTCGAGCACACGGCTGTCGAGGTAGGCCAGGGCGATCGAGCGCAGCTCGTGCTCCTCGGTCTGCAGGGAACAGAGGCCCTCGCCGTCGAGGCCCCAGTAGGGGACGGCGGTTCCGCTGGTCACCCAGCCCAGGAGGGTCTCGTCGCAGACGCGGTCGCTCCCCGGCTCGGCGTGGACCGGGGCGCCCTCGCGGGCGATGCCGCGGCCGGTCACGGCTACGGGCCGCGTGAGCCGCGGCAGGTCATCCAGCAGCGAGTAGTCGCGCTGCAGGATGCGCGCATACGCTCGCTGCTGCCGCTCGAGCGGATGCCGGCCGATGAAGTCGCCCTTGCGCGGCGAGAAGCTGACCGCGAAGGTGGCCAGAGGGCAGCTGAAGATGGGAATCTCATCGCCTTCGGGGTCGACGCCGAGCTCGTGGCCGTAGAGAGGGAGGCCGGCCTCGAGACGCAGGGTATCGCGGGCGCCGAGCCCGACGGGCACGGCGCCCGCACCGACCAGCGCGTCCCAGAGGGCCGGCCCGTCGTGCGCTCCCACGAAGAGCTCGAACGCTACGGGCTCTCCCGTGTAGCCGGTGCGGGCGATACGCACCTCCACGAGGTGTCCATCGCCCGGCAGCCGCAGTGTCGCCACGCTCAGCTCGTTGCGCAGCGGCTCCGGCAGCCCGCCGCCTTCGATGAGCCCTCCGAGGATGTCGCGCGACGCCTTACCCTGCAGGGCGACCATCGCGATCTCGCCCGTCTCATCGCTCATGTCCACGTCGGGGAAGTGCGCCAGGTGCTCGCGGAAGTGGTCCCAGTCCTTGTGCCGGTTGGAGGCGTTCACGACCAGGAGGTACTCCCCGAGGGCGAACCGATACAGATAGGCGTCGTCAACGGCGCCGCCGGTCTCCGTGGGCACCATCGTGTACTGCGCCTGCAGCAGGTCGAGAGCCTCGGCGTTGTTGGTCAGCACGTGCTGGAGGAAGGCGGCCGAGCCCGGACCGCGCAGGACGAAGCGGCCCATGTGCGAGACGTCGAACAGGCCGGCGCCGCTGCGCGTCGCGAGGTGCTCGGTGATGATGCCGGCGGGGTACTGGACCGGCATGTCCCAGCCGCCGAAGTCGACCATCCGGGCTCCGGCAGCGACGTGCTGGGCGTGGAAGGGCGTGCGGAGGAGAGGCGGGGTGTCGCCCGCGCCGCCGCTCACTGCGCCCACTCCGAGAACCTGCCGAGGCCTTCCCGGATCAGCTCGGCGCTGATGCCGGAGTAGGCGAAGCGCACGTAGCGTCGCTGTTCGCCGGGGAGCGCGCGGCCGAAGTGGAGGCGGGTGCAGAAGCTGACGCCCGTCTGCTCCAGCGCCGCACGCCGCAGCTCGTCGTAGGTCGCGAGGCCCTTGCGCTCCATCAGGCCGGTGACGTCGGGATAGAGGTAGAACGTCGCCTCCGGGCGGTAGCAACTGACGCCGGGGGTGTCGTTCAGCAGATCGACGGCGGCGTCGCGTCGTGCCTTGAGGACGCCGAGGATCTCCTCCGGACCGGACTGCTCGCCGGTGAGTGCCTCGACCCCGGCCCACTGGATGAAGTGGGTGGTGCACGATTCCTGATTGACGTTCAGTGTGGCGATGTGCGCGATGAGGTCTTTCGGTCCGATCGCGCCGCCCAGACGCCAGCCGGTCATCGCGTACTTCTTGCTGAAGGTGTAGAGGATGATGGTCCGCTCGGCCATGCCGGGGAGGGACGCGATCGACCGGCTCCGCCCGGAGTAACGTACGTCCCAATACGCCTCGTCGGAGAGCACGTAGAGGTCGTGCTTCAGGGCGAGCTCGGCCAGCGCCGAGATCTCCTCATCGGAGCTCTCGGCGCCGGTGGGGTTGTGGAGGTTGTTGAAAATGAGCAGCTTCGTGCGGGGGGTGATCGCGGCTTCGATGGCGTCGAAGTCGAGCAGGAAGTTCTTCTCTCCCGGCACGAAGCCGTAGGGCTTGGCGACGCCTCCGAGGAACTCGATCTGGCTCTCGTAGATCGGGAAGCCTGGGCTGGGGTAGAGGACTTCGTCGCCGGGGTCCATCAGGGTGAGCAGGAACTTCTCGATCACCGGCTTACCGCCCGGCTGCACGGCGACGTTCTCGGGGGTGTAGGTGAGATCGTGTGTCGCCGAGATCTCGTCCGCCAGCGCCGCGCGCAACTCGGGGATGCCGGCGTTGGGACAATAGCCGGTCTTGCCGTCGCGGATGGCGCGGAACGCCGCTTCGACGATGTTCTCCGGCGTCGGCAGGTCCATGTCTCCCAGGTGGAACGGGTAGACGGTGTGGCCGAGCGCCCTCCATGCATTCGCCTCGGCGGAGACGGCGAAGGCCGTCTCGGTCCCGAGGCGGCTGATCCGCTCGGCCACCGGACTCGTCCTTGGTGTGCTCATGCAGCTCACCCCTTAAACGTCGAGGGACAGGGTGATGTCCCCATCACCCTGTCCGCCACGGACGGCGTCCGTGCACTCCAGGGGCCCGTCCGGTCGCGTTCCGTTGGCCTGAGAGTTTCGGCGGCGCATCTGGCGCCATCCTTGCCCCTTCGGCGCCCGCCCATTCCTTCGAGCAGCGGGCTCTCACGCGGTCATCCACCAGGCATCCTCGGTTCTCCGGCACTGTAGCACCAGCCTTCCGAAGGCCGCAACGTCTGCCCGGCGTCAGTCGTCCTCGGCGTGGCCGAGGGGCTCGACCCGGACCGTGGCTTTGTCCCGGATGGTGAGCAGGACGCGGCGGTCGAGGCGGAAGTCCCAGCGGTTGAACACCAGCGCTTCGAGCGGGTGCCACAACAGGACCCAGGCGGCGATGCTGAGGCCTTCCGCGGCGATCGAGAGGATCGTGTCCGGCGAGCCGGAGATCCGCTGGGCGAGCCACACGAAGAACGTGACCACCACGATGGTGATGGCGAGCATCAGCCAGCCCCTGATGTTGTTGCGCCGGGAGTCGCGGTGGAGGGTGACCAGGTGGGCGTTGCAGTATCTGACCAGGGCCACTCTCAGCCGGTCTGCGGAGTCTGCCTGGACAGCGCTGCGCGGCAGGCCCACCACGACTTCGACGTGCTCTGCGCCGGGGTCGTCGGCGACGCAGGCCTCGACGTACTCGATTGCCGGCCTCTCGCTGTATGCCTCGTACCACTCCGAGAAGGGGTCGGTGTCGGGTGTACGGAAGAGATCGTCGAGCGAGCGCAGACGGAGTGCGACGGTCACCGAGCTCATGAGGCCGGCCCCCGCTCCGCCGGCCCGGTCGGCAGTGCGAAGAAGAAGGTGGCGCCCTCACCCGGAGCGCTCTCGGCCCACGCTCGTCCGCCGTGGGCCTCCACCGCCCGCCGGACGATCGCGAGGCCGACGCCGGAGCCCTCGTACTCGGCGCCGTGGAGGCGTTCGAACACCTGGAACAGCTTGCCGGCGTGACTCATGTCGAACCCGGGACCGTTGTCGGACACGGAGTAGATCGTCTCGTTGTCGCTCTGTCTTGCGCTGACGATGATGCTCGGCTGCGGCTCGCTCGACGTGAACTTGAGGGCATTGGACAGCAGGTTCGCCCAGACCTGGCGCAGCAGCGTCGGATCGCCCGTAGCGGGCGCGAGTTCGCCGATCGTGAAGGCCACGCTGCCTCGCTGGCTCTCCGTTGCGATCTCGCCGTAGGCGCTGTGCACCAGAGCCGTCATGTCGATCGGCTCGCGTGCGAGGCGCGACCGCCCGAGCCTGGAGAAGGCAAGGAGATCGTCGATGAGCTGACCCATCCGGCGCGTATTGCCGATGATGTTGTCGCAGCAGCGCAGGCCGTCGGCGCCGATGTCGCGCGGGTGGTCTTCGGCGAGGATCGTCGCGTACCCGTTGATCGCGCGCAGTGGCGCACGGAGGTCGTGAGAGACCGAGTAGCTGAAAGCCTCCAACTCGGCGATCGCCGACTCGAGTTGGACGGTCCGCTCGCGAACGCGCGCTTCGAGGCTTTCGTTGAGCTCGCGGATCTTCGCCTCGGCCTGCCGCCGCTCGGTGATGTCGCGGCTGACGCCGAGCACGCGATCGATGTGTCCGTCGGCGCCGGTGAGCAGCGTGGTCGTGACTTCCGTGGCGACCACGCTTCCGTCCTTGCAGGGCTGTTCGATCTCGGTGACATTGATACGCGCCTTCTCGTCACCTCGCTCGAGGGCCTCGATCTCGGGCGGCAGCAGGGCGGCCACGTGTGCCGCCGACTCCGGAGTGAGGATCTCGTCCATGGGTTGCCGGAGGACCTCCTGCGCCGTGAAGCCCCGCAGCCGCTGGACGGAAGGACTCACGTAGGTGAACTGGTTCGTCCCCAGGTCGAGGATCCAGATGACGTCGGCCGTGTTGTCCGCCATCAAGCGGTAGCGCGCCTCGCTGTCCCTGATGGTCTGTTCCGCCTCGACGCGGTCGGTGAGATCGCGCGCCGCGGCATAGATCAGGTCGCCGCGCGGGAACGCTCGCCACTCGAGCCAGCGGTAGGCGCCATCCTTCGTGCGGTAGCGGTTCACGAAGTGCAGTTGTGGCTGCCCCGCCTTCAGTCCGGCCATCGCTGCCTCCGTGGCGGCCACGTCGTCCGGGTGGACGAAGTCCAGAAAGCGCCGACTCGTGAGCTCGGCGGCGGCGTAGCCGAAGGCTTCCTCCCAGTGCGGGTTCAGCCGCAGGAAGTACCCGCGCACGTCGGCGATACACAGCAGGTCCAGGCTCTCCGTGAAGAAGACGCTGAGCTCCGAGGTCCGCTCTCGCAGTTCGGCCTCGGCGCGAAACCTCCGGATGGCGATCGTCGCTTGGTGGGCAAGTATCTCGATCGTGCCAGGGTTCGTGACTGGGGCACCCTTCTTCGCGCCGATCATGAGGGTGCCGTAGTTCATGTCGTGCCAGGCGAACCCGGCGACGTAGATGCCCGTGATGCCGAGCAGGCGCTCGGCGGCGGCGCAGGCGGCCTTGGGGAACCGGCCCAGCATGAGCCTGTACAGGCCGCCGTCGAGCTCCACGAGTCTGCCGGAACGGTACGTGGTGACGTCCTGTGGCCGCATGTCACGCACGGGAAAGGTCGCGGCCGCGAGGTCTGTGCCGAATACCCTCTTGAGCGGCCGCGTGAGGGGCTCCAGTCCGGCGGTCTCCACGACGCTGAAGTACTCGCCGTCCAACGAGAGACTGCTGATCGCGACGTAGGCGTCGGGCACGAGCCGTCGGACCGCCCGCGCAACGGCCTCATAGACGTCCTGCTCGTCCCGCGGGGCGAGAAGCTCGACGAGCGTCTCCTCCACGAGTCCGATGTCTGCCACTGCCCCCACTCCTCCGGTCCGAAGCACACTACCCGTGCAGCGCCAGACCAAGCCCGTCATCGCCTGGCGGCCCCGCGAAATCCGCGGTGGCTCGGCCGCGCCTGCTTCTGTACACTCCGGAGCCGTGAGCGGTCAGGAAGAGATATCGGCACGGCGCCCCCGCGTCTTCAGCGGCAGTCAGCCCTCGGGCACGCTGCACCTCGGCAACTACCTCGGCGCCATCCGCAACTATGTCGCCATGCAGGAGACGCACGACTGCATCTACTGTGTCGTCGACCTGCACGCCATCACCGTGCGCCAGGTGCGGGCTGATCTTCGGCGCAACACGATCGACGTCGCGAACGCCTATCTCGCTGCCGGCGTCGACCCGGAGCGGTCCATCGTCTTCATCCAGAGCCACGTGCCGGCGCACACGGAGCTGATGTGGATCCTGAACACCATCACGTACATGGGCGAGCTTCGGCGCATGACGCAGTTCAAGGACAAGACGGCCGGCGCCGAGGGCGAGAGCATCGGCGTCGGGCTCTTCGACTACCCGGTGCTCATGGCGGCGGACATCCTGCTGTACCGTGCCGACGCAGTCCCTGTGGGCGAAGACCAGAAGCAGCACGTGGAGCTCACACGTGACGTGGCCGAGCGGTTCAATCATGCGTTCGGCAAAGCGTTCGTGGTCCCGGACCCGATCATCCGCACGGAAGGCGGGCGGGTGATGAGCCTGGACGACCCGGCGAAGAAGATGAGCAAGAGCGCCGGCTCGGAGAACAGCTACATCGCACTGATGGATGCGCCGGACGTCATCCGCAGGAAGATCCGGCGCGCCGTCACCGACTCCGGCACCGAGGTGCGCGGAGGCCCGGAGAAGCCGGCGCTCACCAACCTCCTCGACATCTACAGCATCCTCTCCGGCGCGACCATCGGCGAGATCGAGCGGCGGTACGAGGGCAAGGGCTACGCGGACTTCAAGGCCGATCTGGCCGAGGTCGTCGTCGAGGCTCTGGCGCCCATCCAGACGCGCATCCGCGAGCTCGAGGCAGACAAGAGCTACACGCTCGAGGTCCTCAAGACGGGCGCCGAGCGCGCCGAGGCCATCGCCGAGCGCACACTCGCCAAGGTGCGAGAGCGCGTCGGGCTGGTGCCGCGGCCGTAGCCGCCTTCGGCGCCGGCCGCCGCCGTCCACCTCGACCATGACCACCTTCATCCCTTCCCGTGACCGCAGTCGGCAGGTCCGCCGAGTGTTGTGGGTCGTGCTCGCGCTGAACCTCGGAGTGGCGCTCGCCAAGCTCTTCTACGGCATCGTCAGCCACTCCGCGGCGATGGAGGCCGACGGCTTCCACTCGCTGTTCGACGGCGCCTCCAACGTCATCGGCCTGGTCGGCATCTGGTTCGCGTCGCGCCCGGCCGACGAAGGACATCCTTACGGTCACGCCAAGTTCGAGACCGTGGCCGCCGCCGTGATCGGCATTCTTCTGGCCCTTGCCGGCTACACGGTGGGCAAAGGTGCGATCGACAGCCTCACCGGAAGCGGCGTGGCCACGGAGGTCACGACCATCTCCTTCGCGATCATGCTGGGCACCCTCGCCATCAACCTCTTCGTGACCACGTGGGAGCGGCGGGCAGGGAAGCGTCTGGGCAGCGAGGTCCTCGTTGCCGACGCCAGCCACACGCTCAGCGATGTGATGGTGAGCCTGGGCGTCATCGTCAGTCTCATCTTGGTCAAGGCGGGCTTCGAGGCCGCCGACGGCGTCGTCGCCCTCTTGGTGGCGGTCGTCATCTTCCGGACTGCCTGGGGCATCTTCCGCGGCGTGCTGCATACGCTCGGGGATGCCGCGCGGCTGCCGGCGGACGAGGTCGCCGACGTGGCTGCTGGCGTCTCAGGCGTCGTGGAGGCGCATGGCGTGCGCACGCGCGGACCGGAGAGCCAGGTCGCGGTCGACCTGCATGTGCAGGTCGACCCGGAGACGACGGTCGCGCGCGGACACGCCATCACGCACGAGGTCGAGGACGCGCTGCGCAAGCGCTACGGGCAGATCACCGACGTCGTCGTTCATCTGGAGCCCGCTGGCCCTGGACGGGCGGTCGCTCGTCAGGCAGACCCGCGCCGGGTAGACTAGGCGCCTGTCGCTCGCCGGAGGACTCATGATCTCGATCGAAACGATGAAGTTCCGCACCGCCGACATGATCGGCGACGAGTTCCCCCTCGTGTTCTGGCGAGGCAAGGGCCGCATCGTCGCGTCGGACGATGTCAGCCTGTCGCTCCTGGTCCGCGGGCTGCGCGTCGACCTTACCTGGGACCGGCTCGTCACCACCTGGGGCCGGATCCTTTCCAATCACACCCTGACTGTGGATGAGCTCGGAGGTGGCGCGGACGCCGTAGGCATCGTGAGCCTCTTCGCATTCCTGCAGGCCGACGCCGTGTCCGTGCTCGACACCGACGGCCTCCTCGTGGTCGACGACACGGAGGGCACGCCGGTGCACCAGTACGCCGACATGTCACGGCCCACCTCCTGGGCCCCGTGGCGCCGCAAGATCCACGGCGACTGACCCCGATCGCCGCCATCGCGACCGTTCTCCGGACGTGATCGTTCTCAGCAGATCCAGGCGCGTCTTCGCCTTCGACGGCGACTCGGAGCCCGCCTTGTCGGTCCGCGCCGGCGCCAGCGTGCGGCTGGAGACGGCCGACTGCTTCGACGGCCAGGTACAGGCGCAGGACGACGTCCTCGACGCCCTCGACTGGGACAGGGTGAATCCGGCGACCGGGCCCGTCTACGTCGAGGGCGCACGCCCGGGCGACGTCCTGAGCGTCCTCGTCGAGTCCGTCGACTTCGGTCACCAGGGTGTGATGGCCGTCGCCCAGGGCTTCGGCGTCCTGAGCGAGGCGTTCCCCGAGCAGCTGCACAGGATCGTCCCGATCGAGGACGGGACGGCGCGGATCGCCGACGGCGTCGCCGTCCCGCTCCGCCCCATGATCGGCGTGATCGGCGTCGCGCCCGCAGGAGCGCCGGTGTCGACGGCATCTCCAGGAAGGCACGGCGGCAACCTGGACACGCGCCTCATCACCGTGGGCACCACGGTGTACCTGCCCGTCGCACACGAAGGCGCGCTGTTCGCCGCCGGCGACCTTCACGCCGCTATGGGCGACGGCGAGATCTGCGGCACCGGCGTCGAGGTCTCGGGCTCGATCGCCGTGCGGGTCGACGTCAGGAGCGACCTGCGGATCGAGGAGCCGGTGCTCGAGACGCGCGACCTCGTGGTCACCATCGCCTCGGCGGAGACGCTCGACGCCGCCGCCGAGACGGCGACGCGGCATATGGCGGCGCTCCTCACGCAGCGAATGGGCATCTCTCTCGAGGTCGCGGTCATGCTGATGAGTGCGGGCGGTGACGTGCAGGTCTCCCAGATCGTCGACCCGCTGCGCACGGCTCGCTTCGCGCTGCCGAAGAGCACCATCGCGGGGCTCGGCGGCGAGCTCCTGTAGGGCTCGCCGCGCGATCGACGGAGCCATGCCGCCGGGCCGTCGGTCTCGGTAGCGGACTCGCACAGGATGAGGGGGAAACGATGGCTGAAGGATACGGAGCGCAGGGCATGGTCGGGCGGCTGCGCCGCGTCGTGATGCGGCGGCCCGGCGAAGCCATGGCCGCCGCCGACCCCGCGGCATGGCACTACACGAGCGCCATCGACATCGATGAGGCGCGGCGCGCCCACGATGCCTTCGTCGACGCGCTGCTCGCCTGGGACGTCGAGGTGCTCTACCACGACGAGCCGCTCCCAGACCACAGCGACAGCGTGTTCGTCTTCGACCCCGTCCTCGTCACCGACCGGGGCACGCTGGTGCTCAGTATGGGCAAGGAGCGCCGGCGTGGCGAGGAGGAACCGCTGGCGCGAACGCTGCAGGACTGCGGCGTCCCGGTCCTCGGCCGCCTCGAAGGCGACGCCTGCGTCGAGGGCGGCGACACCCTGTGGCTCGACCATGACACGCTCGCGGTGGGCCGCGGCTTCCGCACGAACGCCGAAGGCGTGCGTCAGCTCCGCGGCCTCCTGGGGCCCGTCGGCGTCACGGTGGTCGACTACGACCTGCCCTACTTCACAGGCCCGGAGGCGTGCCTCCACCTCCTTAGCCTGATCAGCCCGGTCGACGTGGATCTGGCCGTGGCCTACCCGCCGCTCATGCCCACCGCCTTCTGGGCGGAGCTGAAGCGCCGCGGCATTCGGCTTCTGGAGGTCCCGGAGGAGGAGTTCGCGCAGACGCAGGCGACCAACGTCCTCACCGTCGCGCCGCGCAAGTGCATCATGCTGGACGGAAGTCCGGTGACGAAGCAGTTGCTCGAGATGGCCGACTGCGAGGTCGTGACGTTCCCAGGCGAGCCGTTGTCGTTCAAGGCGGAGGGCGGGCCGACCTGCCTGACTCGCCCGGTCCTTCGCGACCCGGACTGAGTGACGGCAATCGTGCGCGACGAGCTCAGTCTCGTTGAACGCGGCGCACTCGAGGCACTCGATCTTGACGGTCTGGTCGCGCTGCTGCACGAGCTGATCGCGATCCCCAGTCTCGATGGTGAAGAGACGGCGGCGCAGCGCCGGGTCGCCGCATGGATGGACCAGGCGGGACTCCAGACCGACGTCTGGGCGATCGACCTGGACGAGCTTTCTCGTCATCCGGATTGGTGCCACGAGGTGGAGCGCGACGACGCGCTCGGTGTCGTGGGCTGGATCGGCGAGGAGGCGGCCGGCCGGGCTACCGGAGGCAGCGCCGCCGGCCGCGACCTGCTGCTGAACGGTCACATCGACGTCGTACCGGTCGGCGACGAGGCCGCCTGGACGACGGCGCCGTGGGACCCGGCCGTCAGGGACGGCCGGGTCTACGGGCGCGGCGCCGTCGACATGAAGGGTGGCCTCTGCTGCGCGCTCTTCGCGGCCCGGGCGGTCCGGGAGTCCGGCGTCCGGCTACGCGGCCGCCTGAGCGTCGCCAGTGTGGTCGGTGAGGAGGACGGCGGCACCGGTACCCTGGCGACGCTCCTGCGAGGGCACACCGCCGACGGCGCCGTCATCGTTGAGCCGACCCGGCTCCGCGTGGTACCGGCGCAGGCCGGATCGTTGATGTTCCGCCTCGTCGTGCACGGTAGGGCGGCCCACGGCTGCGTGCGGGAGGAGGGTGTGAACGCCGTCGAGAAGTTCGTGCCGCTGCTGGCGGCGCTTCGCCGGCTGGAGGCCGAGCGCTGCGGGGTCGCTGATGCCGGGGTGGCCGGCCTCGGGCCGGCCGGCGCAGATCTGCCGTCTCCGCGCGCCGCATCGAGCGCTGCCGTCGCCGGCGATCCGCACTCACCTCTCTTCGCGGCGTACCGGCTGCCCTGGCCGATCGAGGTCGGTACGGTGCGGGCCGGCGACTGGGCGAGCAGCGTCCCCGACACCCTGGTCGCAGAAGGACGCTACGGCGTGGCCGTCGGCGAGGATGTGGCCGGCGCCCGGCAGGCGTTCGAGCAAGCGATCGCCCACGCCGCGGCGGTCGACCCCTGGCTATCGGTCCACCCGCCCGAGGTGGAGTGGTGGGGCGGGCGCTTCGATCCGGCCGTCACGGTGGTCGACGACCCGATCGTCACAGCGGTCACTGCCGCCGCGGCCGCCGCCATCGGCTCCGCGCCTCGGGTCGAGGGCGTCACCTACGGCGCCGACATGCGCCTGCTCGTCAACACGGGGGGCATCCCCACGGTCCTGTTCGGGCCCGGCGACGTCCGCGTCGCGCACATGCCGGACGAGTACGTGCCGATCGACGACCTGCGCGTGGCCGCGCAGGCGCTGATCCTCACCGCGCTCCGCTTCTGCGGCTTGCGGGAGTAGTCAGGAGGGCGCGTCCTCCCGTCATCGAACTCGCCTCGCCCCGGGACGGCGACGAGTGCCCGGGCAAGAAAGGGCCGGGGCGGCTGACGCCGCCCCGGCCCTCGGCGCTCCCGTCGACACGAGAGCGTCCCAGGGGTCTTGTCCGTCGGCCTCAGTTGGCGGCGACGGTGTCCTTGCGGAAGGTCGGCAGGTTGCGCACGCCCATCTCCGAGATGAAGGCGTCGCGCACGCCGCGGTCCAGTTCCTCGGGGCAGATCATGCCCTTCTGGGCGATCTTGTCCTCGACGATGAACTCGGCGTAGATGCTCGCCGGCGTGCTGGTGCCGTAGCTCACGCAGGTGGCGCCGGGGATCTGCCCGTTGACCCACTTGATGTCCGGCGGGAAGACGTAGTAGCCGATGCTCGCCGGCTTGCCGTCCTTCTCGCCGATGCAGTCGACGGTGACGACGCCGAAGTCGGTGATCTCGCCGGCGAGGGCGAGCTTGGCCAGCTCGTCGGCCGGCGGGTTGGGCGCCAGGGTCGCGACGAAGACGTCGATCGGCCGCACCTCGCTGCCGTCTTTGAGCTTGACCGGGTACTTGCTGGTCATACCCGAGCCGACCAGGGCGAGGTCGGCGTCGATGCCGCTGCCGTCCGCGTCGCCGCCCATCTTGAAGTCCACGTAGCGCAAGCCCTTGTCACCGAACACCTTGGGGAGCAGGCGCGGCAGGGTGCTGACCTCTTCGTGGTCGTGGCAGATGACGGTGCCGAGGCCGAACGGCTCGGGGAACTCGTACTTCTCGCGGCGGCCGAAGATCTCCACGCGCTTGAACTCGCCGTCCTCGTACAGCAGCGGCGGCTGCGAGCAGTCGGTGTAGTAGGTCTCCTGCGACCACACCTGCAGCGGGACGGGCGAGTCGAAGAGGGCGAAGTCCTTGATGCGGATCTCGAAGCACTTGTCGAGGTCCTCGTAGCCGTTGGCGGCGAACGTGTTGGTGACGCCCGGGTCCATGCCGGTGCTGAGAAGGGCCAGCAGGCCCTGCTTCGCGAACTCCGGGGCGAGCGTCATCTGGTCGAGGTACGCCTCGTCGATGGTCTGCGAGCGAGTCTGGCCCTGGGCCATGTCGATGTAGGCGGCGCCGCACTTGAGACACGCCGTCATGATCGACTTGTTGAACTCGGGGATGACGGCGTTGACGATGAGCTTGCAGCCCTCGCCGGCCTTGGCCACGGCGTCGGGGTCGGCGGCGTTGATGAACATGGACAGCGCCTTGCCGTTGCCGACCTGGCCGGCGACGAACGCGGCGCGCTCCTCGTCGTAGTCTGCGACGACGATCTCGGTGACGGCGGGATTGCGGCCGAGGTTCCAGGTGAGGACCTGTCCCTGCATGCCGGCGCCGACGATAAGGACCTTCATGGTGCTTCTCCCTCCTCGTGACCGCGCCGGGGCAGGCGCGACGGACTACCTCTCACCTGTCCGGTTCTACCACGACAGCGGAGGAGAGACAAGCAACCGAAAGACGATTATCGCAGGATTCCGGCCAATATCATTCGGAAGTCGCGGACTGCGTGACCAATCAGAGGTGTTTTCGCGTCAGGCGGCCGGCGTGCCGCAGCCGGAGCAGAACTTCGCGCCCGGCTCCAGCTTGGCGCCACACTGCGTGCAGTGCTTGGCGGCCTTGAGATCGGTGCCGCAGCCGGCGCAGAACTTCGCGTTCGTCGCCTGCGGCGCGCCGCACTGCGGGCAGGACGCCGTGATGCCCTCGCGCCAGTCTGCCTCGGTGAGGTGCTTGTCCTCCTCCGCCATCTTGGCGTGCGCCCACACTTCCTCGACGGACTTGTCCGCCTGGGCGGCGGCCATCTCGACGCCGAGGTCGGGGGCGCACTGCTTGCACAGCCCCTTCTTCTCGTTCCAGCACTGCTCGCGGCACATCCAGGCGCTGCAGCGGGGGCACTGCACGAACTTGGGCAGGATCTCCTCCTGCGCCTTCTTGAACGCCTTGTCGCTGGCCTTCTCCCACGCGGCCGTCTTGGCGCGCTGCGCCACGTCGGCCGCCTGCCCGAAGAAGCCGCCGAGCAAGCCGCTAGCGCCGTCGAGCACGCTCGTGGCGGTGCTGAGCTCGAATGTGTCGAACTCGGTGCGATACCCGTTGCCGCAACGGTTGCAGCGAAACTCGAACTGAAAGCCGTTGTCGGTACTCAGGTCGCCGTAGTTGGTCGTGAACTCGATCTCGCCTGCCATGTGCCGGAGCCTCCCGTTCCGGGGCCGGCCGGCCCCTGGTGCCTGACCTGCGCACGAGTATACGTCCCACGTGGTAGAACAGGGAGGAGACCCACGGCGAGACGGAAGGCGGCACAGTGCACGAATTGGGCATCACGCAGGGCATCATCGACAGGGCTCGCGAGGCGGCGGTCGCCAATGGCGCCCGCAAGGTCGAGGGCGTGTACCTGGTGATGACCCCTGCCGCCGACTTCACGCAGGATTCCATCGAGATGTACTTCGAGATGCTCACGGGCGAGGACGAGTTCTTCAGGGGTGCGACCCTGCACGTCGAGCACAGGCCGGTGGCCGCCACCTGCCTGAGTTGCAGCGATGAGTTCAGTACGGACGCGCCGCATCCCATCTGCCCGCAGTGTGGATCGTTGATGGTCCAGTTGGATCCCGAGGCCCCGATGGTGCAACTCACGGACGTCGACATCGACGACGGAGAGGATGGGCCTGTCTGACGACAGACGCTCATACCGGCCGCACGCGTCGGCTGCATTGAGGGCAGGCGCAGTGTGCTCATGAACCCGGGACGCTCCGAGTCGCTGTCCTCCTCCCGGTGGTTGCACCTTCTGGTCCTGGCCGTGCCGTTCCTCGTCGTCATCGTCGGCTGGCAGGGCCTGCAGGAAGCGTTTCCCGCCTTCCAGGGCGGCGACGAGCCCACCCACTTCGGGATCGTTGGCGTGGTCCTCGACCAGTGGCCGCGCCCGATGCTCAGCGGGTACGGCGCCTGGTCCGGCCCAGCGGTCTACTGGCTGCTGGCTGGTCTCGCGTCGCCGTTCGGGGGGTCCATCGAGGCCGTCAGGCTCGTCGTCACGCTCTTCTCCTGGGGCGCGTGCGCGGTCGCCTACGTACTGTTCCGCGACCGCCTGCACGCTCGCCCCCTCGATGCGCTCGCTCTGGCGCTGCTCCTGGCCGTGTCTCCGTTTTTCTTCGGCCAGTCGTTCCTTGTGCTCACCGACAACCCGACCTGGTTCTTCGTCGTCCTCGCGCTTGAGCGCGCCCTGGCCTACGTGGAGCGGCCCGCACTGACGAGGATCGCGGCATTCGCCGTTTGTCTGGCGCTCGCGACCACGATGCGGCAGATCTCGGTCTGGCTGCTTCTCCCCGGCCTGCTCGCGGTCTTGAGCGCGCCTCAGCCGCGCCGTCACAAGGCGATCGCCATCGGCATCCTCGCGCTCGGCGTCCTCCCTCTGACAGGGCTGCTGCTGTACTGGGGTGGGCCGCTTCCGCCGGACCCGGTGAGCGGTGTGGCCGCGAACACACCGCTTGCCACCGGGTATCGGGTCCGGAATCTGTTGCTCAGCTTGGGCGTGGTGGGGCTCTACGCGGTGCTGCTCCTGCCGGCCGCGGAGCTCGGTGACTGGCGCCGCCGCGTCCGCCGCCGTCCCTCGTGGGTGATCGTGCTCGCCGCCCCGGCCCTGATCGCCCTGACCATGGTGATCGTCGGAGCTCTCGGCACCATCACGAGCTTCTTGACGCTCGTCTCTCGCGTGCCGTTCGTCCTCGTCGATGGGGCGAGCCTGCTCTTCTGGCTGCTCATCCCACTCGGAGCCGCCGCGGTGGCTGGGCTGCTGGCGACACGTCTGGCCGATCTACGGAGCCGGGTGCTCGCGGGCGCGCTCGTCGGACTGCTGCTGAGCGCCATGGCGAATCGGGTGTGGTACGAGCGCTACGTGGACTTCCCCGTCCTGCTGCTGCTGGCCGGGCTCGCGGTCGCCGCCGGCGTCGCCCTGGGCCGGGCCGATCGCGAGCGATGGCTGCTGGCCGGGCTCGCAGCGGTCGCCGCGTTCTTCTGGCTGCGATGACTGTCTGAGCCTCGAGGAAACGGCTCAGCCGCGCACCGCGCGGATGCGCCGAGGGACCGATGAGACGAGGAAGAAGTGGTGGAGCATAGCGGAATCGAACCGCTGACCTCCTGGGTGCGATCCAGGCGCTCTCCCAGCTGAGCTAATGCCCCACGCGGGTCCGGGACGTCCCGGGACAACGTAGTATGCGGCATTCCCGGGGCTCGGGCAAGTCGATCCCCTATGGCTGTTGTGGCGTCTCCGGCGGCGTCATCGGGGGCGATCCCGGGGGCGGAGGGGCCGGTGATTGTGGCGCCGGAGGTTGCGGCGCCGGAGGCTGAGGAACGGGCGACTGTACGCCCGGCGCCTCCGGCCACGTGGCCGTGATCGGCGGCGGCGGCGGAGCAGCTCCCGACGCGCCGGGGCCGCCGGCCGAGAGCGACGGGCTGAACGAGAACGGCGGGTACCGATCGACCATCCCCAGGGCGTAGGCAGTCACGCGTGTGTACCAGCGCACGTAGCCCGCCTCGATGTCCCACATGCCGCGCGGGAAGCCGGCCACGAACAGGATCACCCACTGCACGATGAACCAGATGAAGAACGCGGCGATGCCCACGAAGGCCAGGACGATGAAGTGCGGGATCGCGGCCAGTTGACGAAGCACCAGCCCGCTACCACCGGACGACGGGAAGTTGAACTGGTAGCTGTAGGTGCCGTTCTGAGAGGATGTCGAGACCAGGGTGTCGGCGTGGCCGATCAGCCACACGGCGAGCCAGATGCCGCCGGCCACGGCCAGGATCTGGACGATGATCGTGAAGATCGCGTAGACGCGGCTGGGCTCCTCGGGACGCTCGGCGACCACGTCCAGGGGGTAGTCGTCGATCGCCCGGAGGGTGAACGGCGGGTACCGGTCGTTCACCGAGAGCACGAAGGCCGCCACACGCGTCTGCCAGCGCAGCACTCCGGTGACGAACTCGTGCATCCCTGATGGGTACTCGCCCTTGAACGCCACGACGAATTGCGCGACGAAGGCGACCACCCACTGTGCGATGCCGAGAAAGATCAGGATGATCGCGTGCGGGATGATCGCGAAGAATTTGATCCAGAAGATCGTCAGCACGGCCCAGAGGCGTGAACTGCGCTCCGGGTAGTCGGCGCGGACGTCGACCGGATACTCGATGGGTGGCATTGAGGTCGCCTCCTGGTGATGAACTGCGTTGTCAGCCCCGCAGCAGTGTTCGCAGCCGCGCCGCCATCTCCTCGGGCGCGGCGAACATGAGCTCTCCGCCGAGCTGCTTCTGCAGGAAGTAGTCGTCGGTGCGGTAGTCCTGCTTGAAGGCGGTGCGGGCGATCACGCGCAGCACCACGGGGAACCCGGTCTCGCGGCCGTCGAGGGCGCCGCCGAAGGCGGTGAAGTTGAAGGCGGAGAGGCCTTCGGCCTCGTACCAGGCGAGGACCCTGGAGAGCCCGTGCGAGAGCGCGGCGACTTGGGGTGCGCCGAGCTCGGAAAGGAGCCCGGCGCCCGGCACCACCGCGATCACTTCGCGGGCGCCGGCGGGGGCGAACGGCGCCAGCCAATGGACGCCGTCCGCGCTCCAGATGGAGCGCTCCCCAGTGGACTCCTCCTGAGCGACGAGCGAATCCCAGTAGCTCGCGCCGTGCGCCGCCGCCCACTCCGCGGAGCGGCGCCAGTACAGCTCGACCTGCCAGGGCACCGTTTCTCCGCCGAACACCTGGAGGTGCGGATGGGCGAGGCTGGCCCCTGCCGGCAGCATGTGGTTGCAGCTCACCTGCAGGTGCGTGAGGCGGGGGTAGAAGTGCTCGGCGCGGCCGGCGAAGTCGAACGCCGCGCCGAGCGCTTCTACCAGCAACTCGGGCGTGAAGTCGCTCGGCCGGAGGTAGTGCTTGTCGGGGAACGTCACGACGGCGTGGACGGCGGCCAGTGGGAAGAGGTTGGGGAAGACGAGGGCTCCGCCGCGCTCGAGCCGCCCGCCGGGGACGAGCTCGTCCGGGTACTTCGGCGTCGCCTCGAGCACCTTCTCGGGGCAGAAGAAGCACCCCTCGCGCGTCCGCGCCGCCAGCGCCTCCGCGTAGGCCCAGTCGGTCTTGCCGAGGAACATCTCCTCCTTGGCCTCGAGGCCGGCCGAGGCGACGGCGGTCATGCCGGTGAGGGGGTCGATGCGCACCTCCACGCGGTCCTCAGCGAACTCCATCCCCGCCAGCGGGCTGTAGAACCCCGCCGTCTCGGTGTGACGCTCGAACTGGATGGCGTCCGTCATGACCGGTCTCCTCTCGTCGTCCCGCACGCCCCTTCCGGGCCTGCGGGCGGCCCGATGATACGGCTGCCCCCCGAGCCCGACAAGGCCGGCGGGAGCCGTGAGGTGGCCTTGCCCCGACTGCCCATGGCATAGACTGTGGCCGCCCCCACACACGACTCGCGGAGCGTCGCAGATGAAGATCACCGCAGTGCACGTCGACACTCTTGAGCTGACCATGGAGGAGCCCTTCGTGATCGCCTCGTCGGCCATGGCCTATGGCCCTTGCGATCTGGTGCGTGTCGAGACCGACGAGGGCATCACCGGCATCGGGGAGGCGTGCCCCGCGTATGAGTTCACCGGGGAGACGCTGTGGTCCGCGGCCGACGTCATCGGGGAGTATCTGGGCCCGGCCGTCCTCGGCAGGGACCCCTTCGACCTCGAGGCGATCCACCACGTCTGGGACCGGGAGCTCTACACGGTCGGCAACCAGGCCGCGAAGGCTGCGGTCGAGATGGCGCTCTGGGACATCCAGGGCAAGGCGCTGGGCAAGCCGCTCTGCGAGCTCATCGGCGGCCGTGCTCGGCCTGCACTCCAGGAGGTCGTGGCGTTCGGCTGGGACGAGCCGGAAGCCCTGGCGGCGGACACGCGCGCGATGAAGGCCCTGGGCATCCACATCTTCAAGATCAAGGTGGGCGACACGCCGGAGCGAGACGAACAGCGGGTCGCCGCCGTGCGCGAGACGGCGGGCCCGGACGCGCGCATCACGGTGGACGCCAATCAGGGCTGGTGGGACGCCAAGACGGCGGTCCGTGGCATCAAGCTGCTCGAGAAGCACGGGATCGAATTCGCCGAGCAGCCGGTGCGGATGGACGACCTCGAGGCCGCGCGCTTCGTGCGTGCGCACGTGGACGTGCCGATCGCGCTCGACGAGAGCGTGCGCGGCCCGCGCGAGGCGCTGGCGTGCGCGAAGGCCGAGGCCTGCGACATGTTCGTCGTGAAGCTCATGAAGACGGGCGGCATCCTGAACGCCCTCAAGGTCAACGCGATCGCTGAGGCAGCCGGCATCACCGTCATGGTCGGCAACATGGGTGAGAGCTCGGTCGCCATGTCGGCGCACTTCCACGTGAACATCGCCCTGGCCAACGCCGTGCACGGCGATGCCGACCTGCCCTGGCGGCCGGGCGCTCTTGAGTTCGACATCGGACGCGGCATCGAGCAGCAAGTGGTGGAAGGGATCTCCTGGATCGACGTCCCGAAGGGGCCAGGTCTCGGCATCGAGCTCATCGAGGAGAACGTCGAGCGTCAGCGCGTGGAACGCCGCTGGTGACATCGTGATCGAGCCCGACGAGCTCAGGAAGCTGTGGGACGCCGCCGGCGGCGGGGAGCCGGCGTGCAGAGGCGCCGGCCTGCTCGGGCTGCACATGGCGGACGACCCGGGGGCGCTTGCCGGCATGGCGCTGGCCGTCCTCGGGCTTCCGTTCGGCGACACACGGGCCGGCCTGGCGGACATCCGGCGCGAGTCGCAGCGGTACGCCGACTGGCTGCCGGCGATCGCCGGCGGGTTCCGGGCGTCGGACTACGGCGACGTGGAGGTCGTCAGGGACGACCCGGCCGTCGCCTTCATGCAGGCGCACGAACGGTTGGCCGACATCGTGGCGGCCGGCGCGGCGCCGCTGGTGCTCGGCGGGGATGCGCTGGTCAGCGTGCCGGTCCTGCAGGTGCTGACCGGCAAGCTTCGCGGGCGGCTCGGAGTGGTCGCCTTCACGCCGGCCTACGAGGTCGAGGCCGAGCCCTTGTACGCGCCAGAGTCCCGCTGGGCCCGTGCGCTCGAGCTCGGCGTCGTCTCCCCGGCGAACCTTGCGCTCGTCGGAGGGCGGGCGGCTCCGCCGGACGCGCCCGCCCGCCGCGTCCTCGACGGCCTGGGCGCCACGACGTTCTCGCTCGAGGATGTTCTGCGGGACGGCATGGCCACCGTCGCCCAGGAAGCGCTCGAGATGGCGGCCTCCGGGACCGAGGCCGTCTATCTTTCCGTCGATCTCGGCGTGATCGCCGGGATCGGCGACCCCGTCGGCCTGGAGGCCAGGGAGCTCGTCGCCGGAGTCGCGGTCGTATCGAGCGCTCTGCTCGCGGCGGCGGACATCTGCCGGCCCCCGTCCGCTTTCGGCTCGCGGCCCGATGAGGCGCCAGTCGCCGCCCGCATGGCCGCGGAGATCATCGCCGGCGTGGCTCGCCGGTTCTCCTGAGTCAGCAGTCGCATCCGCAAGGAGGAAGCGTGGACCAGCACCGCATACCGACCCCGATCGTCAACGCGTTCAACGAGTGGGACCCGCTCGAGGAGATCGTCGTCGGTCGCGTCGACGAGAACACGCTCGTGCCGCCATGGGACGTCATCATGCCCGCGGTCGTCCACGACAAGACTCAGTGGGACTTCTTCAAGCGGCACGGGGGCACACCGTGGCCCGTGGAGATGCTGAAGAAGGCGGAGCACGACCTCGATGCGTTCGTCGACGTCCTGGAGCAGGCGGGCGTCACCGTCCGGCAACCGGAGCCCTACGCCTACGAGCGCCCGCTCGCCACTCCCGATTGGGAGGTCGCGAGCAGCTGCTACGCACTGATGCCTCGTGACGTGCTGTTCGTCATCGGCGACCAGATCATCGAAGCGCCCATGGGCTGGAGAAGCCGGTCAACGGAGAGGATCGCGTATCGCGAGCTCTGCAAGGAGTACTTCCGCGGCGGCGCCCGCTGGATCGCCGCACCGCCGCCGCGCCTCTCGGACGAGAGCTTCACGCGCGACTTCGTAGCCCCCGGGGAGGACGAACCCCAGCGCTTCCTGCCCACTGAGTACGAGCCGATGTTCGACGCGGCCGACGCCATCAAGTGCGGCCGCGATGTCTTCATCGCCCGCTCGAGCTGCTGCAACCGGTTCGGCATCGAGTGGCTGCAGCGCCACCTCGGCGACGAGTACACCGTCCACGAGATCGAGGTCCACGACACCCATCCGATGCACATCGACGCGACCTTCCAGCCGCTCGCTCCCGGCAAGCTCCTGATCAACCCCGAGCGCGTCGTCGAGGTGCCCGACATGTTCGAGAAGTCCGGATGGGACGTCCTCGTCTGTCCGGAGCCGGAGATGCCCGAGTCGCACCCCATGTACAACTGCAGCCGCTGGATCATGATGAACGTCGTCATGCTGGACGAGAAGCGAGTGGTCGTCTCGGCCGGCGAGAAGCGGTTCGTCAGGGCGCTGAAGGACTGGGGGTTCGAGCCGATCGAGTGTCCGTTCTGGGACTTCGAGACGATCGGCGGCGGCTTCCACTGCGCCAGCGTCGACATCCGCCGCCGCGGCGCTCTCGGGTCGTACTTCTGAGCAGGCGGTACGGTTCTTCCCGGCACAGGTGGGTACGCCTCCCTAAACGCGAATCCCATGGTGAACTGTCCCGGCGGGGCCGACACTCTCAGTGGAGCCAAGGAACCCTCTGGGAGGACACGGTGACACGCGAGGAGAAAGAACGGGCAGTGGATTCGGCGCTCGCTCGGTACGAGCACCTCGGCGCGACAGTCGTCAGTGACGATCAGACGCTGTGCCGACTCCTCCAGACGCTGGAGTTCTCGGACGCCGACAAGGATGTCGGCGAGTACCTCTGCTCTTTCCTGATCGCCTGACGGAGTCGCTCGAGCGCGACGCCGGTGGCAGGCCTGTGGCTGTGGCCCCGGGGACGGCCGCGAGGAGATGCATCTCCTTTCGGGACCCCGGGGTCGCGCCACGCTGAGGGGTCAGCGTGCGAGCACCTGTTCGAACGCGCGCGCCAGTTCGGTCTCACCGCTGAGCGCGGGACAGCGGAGGAGCTCGTCGAGCGCCTCCGCCTCCGAGATCCTCGCCCGGTAGGGGCGCTCGGTCACCAGCGCCTGATACATCTCCGCGACCTCGACGATCATCGCGGCTGGAGTGTCGCCGCCATCGCCGGCCTCGGCCGAGGTGATGGCGGCGTGGATGTCCTTGTCCGTGACCCCTGTCGTGCGGCCGACGCCGAGAGCGATTTGGGCGAGCGCCGAGCGCTTCCGCTGACGGAAGCTCTCGCGAGCAGCGACCAGCTCGCCCATGGCGGCGACGTGGTCGGGGCGGACCACGGCGGCCTGCTCCGGTGTCTCGCCGCCATGCTCCGCACTGAACGTCATCACCTTGTCGCGGCCGCGTCGCTTGGCCAGATACATGGCCCAGTCGGCCTTGTCCACGAGCTCGTCCTTGAACGTCGCGTCTTGCGGGCACGTGGCGACGCCGATACTCACGGACAGGGTGTCGCCGCCGCCGCCAAACTGCGCGAGCGTGATGCCGGTCCGCACGCGTTCCGCGACCTCGAGCGCGCCCTTCTCGGCCGTGTCGATGAGGATGGCGGCGAACTCCTCACCGCCATAGCGCGCCACCAGGTCGACGTGCCGCACGGAGCTCTCGAGCACCCGGGCGACCGCGCGCAGGGCCTTGTCACCCGATCCGTGTCCGTGGAGGTCGTTGAAGGCGCGGAAGTTGTCGAGGTCGCAGAACAGGAGCGCGATGCTCGTGCCCTCGTCCTGGCAACGCTCGATCTCCTCGCTCAGGCGCTCGTGGAAGTAGCGGTGGTTGTAGAGGCCGGTGAGGCTATCCGTGATGGCCTCGAGCTCGGAGCGACCGGACTGCACCGCGGCGTTGTGCAGCATGGAGGCGAAGGTCTGGGCCACGTGACTGCGCAGGCCCTCCACCTCGGTGATCCCCTCGGTCGCGGGGATGTCGGCGGAGACGACGGTGACCACGGAGCCATCCGCATCCGTCACCGCTGCGACCCCGCTGATCCAGACGCCCCACTGGTCCACGTACAGGACGTTCGCCGGCAGATCGCGGCCTGCGAACGCCTCGACGAGCTCATCATCGCTGACGATCTCGTCGCCGAGGTGCGGCGCGCCGGGCAAGCCCGCTTCGGAGTCGGTCAGCACCACCGTGCGCCTTCCCCGGCGCCCGTACGCGGTCAGACAGCGCGCCGGCTCGGCTCCGTCGCGCGCCTCACGGAGCTTGGCCGTCATCGAGGCGTACTCGGGCGACTGCTCGTCGCGAGAGTCGCGGACGGCCAGGCACTCCTCGGCGGTGAGGGCCGCCGCGGCTCGGCCGGCGACGCCGGCCGCGAACCGGCGGCCCTCCGCGATGCGCTCGAGCACGCTTCTGAAGGCGGTCACCATCTCCGGGTCGAACTGGACGCTGCTGCAGCGCTCCAGCTCCTCGAGGCACTCCTCGTCGGTGAGGCCCTGCCGATACGGACGACGGAACGACATCGCATCGTAGGAATCGGCCACGCACATGGCGCGGGCGATAGCGGGAATCGCCTCGCCGGCGAGGCCGTCCGGATAGCCGTCGCCGTCCCAGCGCTCGTGATGGTGGCGTATGCCTTCGACGAGCGCCTCGTCGAAGAGCGGCCGGATGATCTCGGCGCTGAAGATCGGGTGCTGCCGCATGAGCTCCCACTCGTGGCCGTTGAGCCCGCTCGGCTTGAGCAGGACCCTGTCCGGCACGCCGATCTTGCCGATGTCGTGGAGGTAGGCCGCTTCTTCGACATTGCGGAGAAGCTCGTCCGACCAGCCGAGCTCACGACCGAGCAGCGCCATGTAGGCGGCGACCCTCGCGGCGTGGCCGAGCGTGTAGTAGTCCTTCGCGTTGAGCGCCGAGCTGAGGGCCTTGAGATTGCTGAGGTGCATGCCCTTGATGCCCTCGTAGAGCTCGGCATTGTCGATGGCGAGCGCGGCGAAGCGGCAGATCGAGACGATCGTCGCCGTCTCCTCCGGCGAGTACGTGCGCTGGGGCTCGCGATGAGTCAGTTCCAGCACACCGATCACGCGCTCCCTCGAGATCAGCGGCACCATCAGCGCGCCGCTCTCGTCGAACCGCTCCATCAGGTCGATCTCGGCCGGTGAGAGGTCGGGGTCGTCGCGGCTCGTGATGACGACCGGCTCGCGCGATTCCACCGCCTTGTGCATCGCCGTCCAGTCGCCAAGCTCGAACAGGCGGCCCTGCCAGTCGCTGTCGACCTCTCCCGCGTCGACGCTGATCACGCTCCGGAGCTGCGACCCGTCCTGCAGTGTGTAGATGTCGCACATCGGCGCCCGCGAGATGGCGCACAGCCGCCTGGCTGTGGAGAGGAGCACCTCGTCCAGGTCGAGCGAGGAGGTGAGCTCGAAGCTGACGTCGCCGACCAGGGCCATGCGCTCGGCGCCGTGGTCGAGCTCGTCGAAGAGGGTCGCGTTGGCCAGTGCGCCCGCCGCGACCTGGGCGAGGCTGTGGAGGAAGTCGGTCCGCTCGAAACGGCGCGCGTGGTCGTCGTAGATACCGGCGAGACCGATGACCTGCCCGCGGCTGATCAGCGGCAGACAGAGCATGGCGCGATGCCCCCAACTGAGGTCCTCCGACAGCTCGAACTCGCTGACGCGCGGGTCGGTGGCGATGTCCTCGGAATACACGGGCTGCCGGGACTCGAGGGCCACGCGGGCGAGCCCCAGTCGCTCGATCGGATACTCGGTGCCGACGTACTCTGGGTCGGGCTCGCCGTGGTCGATGCAGGCGATGCAGCGGATCGCGTCGCCATGCAGGGAGAAGATGTCACAGTTGGGCGCGGCGGTGGCGGCGCAGAGACGGTGGGCGACGCTCTGCAGGACTTCGTCCCTGTCCAGCGTCGCCCCGAACTCGATGCCGCTCTCCACCAGCATGCCGAGCGTCTGGTTGCTGTCCTCGAGGCGTTCCATGAGCAGTGCGTTCTCGAACGCGCCGGCCATCATCTGGCCTACGCGGAGAAGGAAGTCGCGGTGCTCCGCGTAGTCCCGTCTCCGGTGGTCATACACGTCCAGCAGGCCGACGACACGGTCCTCGAGCACCATGGGCACGCAGATCTCGCTCTGCGTGCCCGAGTCCACGTACAGTCCGCGTTCGTAGTCGCTCAGGCGGGCATCGTCCGGGCTCTCGATGATCAGCGCGGACTTCTCGTCGATGGACACCCGGGTGCTGGGGAAGAGATCCAGGTCGAGCGGCTTGTCGGCGTAGTCGTCGAGAAACTCGCCGGCGTCGTAGGTCATCACGCAGGAGAGCGTGTCGTTGCGGAGGATGAAGACCTGGCAGCCGTCTGCCTCCATGAGCTCCACGACCCGGGGAGCGACCGAGCGCACGAGCTCCTGGAGACCGCCGGCGCTCGAGACGGTCTTGCCCAGCTCGACGAGTTCGGCGAGTGCCGCGTTGCGGCGCTCGAGCTTGTCGAGCAGCAGGGCGTTCTCGATGGCTCCTGCGGCCGTCTGCCCCACGCTGCGCAGGAAGTCGAGGTACTCGCCGTAGTCGCGGGGCCGCGTGTCGAACACGTCGATGAGACCGATCACCCGATCGCCACCGATGAGCGGAATGCAGAGCTCGCTCTCGTACTCGTACTCGCCCATGTCCTCCCGCTCCTCGTCGGTGAGGCGCGGGTCGTCGAGGCTCGCGATCGCCATGGGTTGCCCTGTGCGCACGGCCAGGGCGGTCGCGGGGAACCTGTCGATATCGAGAACATGGCCCACGACGCTCACGTCCAGCCCGCCACGGTCGGCGCTGACGAGGCAGCGGAGCCTGTCGTCCTGCAGCGCGAAGATGTCGCAATCCGCGGCGCCGATCGTGTCCCGGAGGCGCTGGGCCAGCGCGGTGAGGACCGTCTCGAGGTCGTGCGCCTGCGAGGCCACCGCCCCCAGTTCGACGATCTCGCGGAGGACTGTGGTCCGCTGCTCCAATTGCTCGACGAGGAGGGCGCTCTCGAAAGCTCCGGCGATCGTCTGTGCGCTGCTCCGGAGGAAGCCCAGGTACTCAGAGAAATCCCGCTCGCGAGTGTCGTAGATGTCGAGCAGGCCGAAGAGTTCGTCGTTGACGACGAGCGGCAGGCAGACCTCGCTCGAGAAGCCGTAGTCGCGGTAGAGCGCGCTTTCGGCTTCGCTGAGCTGCGGGTCCTCCGGGCTGGAGATCGCCAGGACCTGATGGTTCTGCATGGCCTCGGCCGTCGTGGGATACCGCTCGAGGTTGAACGCGGTTCCCAGCACGGAGTCGTCGTGACCGCTGCGGTCGAAGCTGGCGACGCAGCGCAGGACCCCGTCCACGACGCGGTAGATGTCGCAATTCGCTGCGTCCACTGCGCCGAGGATGCGCTCCGCGATGGTGTGCACGAGCATGCCGAGGTCGCGCGTGCGGCTGGCGAGGGAGCCAAGCTCGACGAGCTCGTTGAGGATGCGGTTGCGCCTGTCGACCTGCTCGAACAGCGAGGCATTCTCCAGTGCGTGCGCGGCCACCTGTCCCAGACCGCGGATCAGGTCCAGGTCTTCGGCGAAATCGCGTGGCTGGTAGTCGGACAGCTCCACCACGCCGAGCACCCGCCCGTGAGAAACGAGCGGCATGGACAGCTGCGCCTGGTACCCCCACTTCTCCAGCGAGTAACGGCCCTCCCCGGTCAGGAGGGGATCGTCCAGGGTGGCGGCGATGACGATCTCTCCGGTCTCGACGGCGCGGCGACCGCACGGATAGCGCCGCAGAGGCAGGACGACTCCGTCCCAGTCCGCGTCGAAGCGTCCGCTGTCGTAGCTGACGAGGCCTCTCAGTGTGTCGCCCTCTACGGCGTAGACATCCGCGACGGGGGTGTGCGTGAGGTCGCAGAGACGCTCGACGACCGCGTGGAGGACCTCATCCGTGCTGAGACGGGCGGTGTCCTCGAGCCCCGCCTCGACCACGAGCCCGAGGTCGCGGTTCCTACGCTGCAGGCGGGCGATGACATCGCCGCTGCCGAGGGCCACGGCGAGCAGTTCCGCCGCCACCTGGGCGACGTGCGTCGCGGTGGCCAGACCGGCCGGGGTGGCCGAGCCGAGCTCGAGGACACCGACGAGGCGGTCCCAGAACACTACGGGCGCGAGCACGACGCCGTGGAGGCCGCGCCCGGTGAGGAAGCGAGCCACCGTCTCGCGCTCGGACGGCCCCGCGGCTTCGGCGGAGAAGACGACGGGCGTGCGGCCGGTCACGGCGCGGCCGGCCGGCGGATACTCGGCAAGCTGCCACCGGCCGCCTTCGGCCAGGGGGTTCCCGCCGCGGTCGCCGTGCGGGAACGGAGCGGCGCCGTCGCCGTCGACGCGGTAGACGACGCAGGTGTCGAAGTCTGGCCTGGCGCGCAGCGCATGCAGGGTGGAGAGGAGGAGCGACTCCGCGTCCATCGCCGGCGAGTGCATGCTGAACCCGGCGATGAGATCGTCCAGCTGTTCGACCCGGCGCATGAGGACGGCGGGGTCGTGGTCGCCGGCCAGCGCGAGCGCCGTCGTCGCAGCTGCGGCCTCGATCAGGGCGAGCTCCTCCCGATCCGGTGACCACGCAGGGTCCCTGCCGTAGACCTCGAGGAGACCCACCACCTCGTGGCCGAGGCGGACAGGTGTCGCATAGACGCTCCGTGCGCCGCTCTGCTCCCGGCGCACCAGATGGGGTCCTGCCGCCTGTGTCGCGCCGAGGTCCTGGATGAGCACGGGCTCGCCGGAGGAGAGCGCGGCGGCGGCCGAGCCGAAGTCCGCGACTGGGTGGGACAGCCCGCGCAGTGGCGGAGCATCGCCGGAGGCCGATGCGGCCATCGGCTCCAGTTCCCCCGCCTCGCGGTCGTAACGGAGGATGTCGCAGGCGACCACGCGCAATTCGTGGCGAAGCCGGCCGGCTAGCGGGAGCAGCAGGTCCTGGGGACGCGGGGTGGCTTGATGTCGGGAGGGGAGGATGCCGTCGGGCAGGGTGTCGCCGGGCTGATCGTTCGCGGCGGTCTCGTCGGCGGAGAGCAACTGCGCCGCCTGGCGGGCCATGAATTCGGCGAAGGTCACGTTGGCGCCGGTGAACGCGCGCGGCGCTCTCGACTCCACGAGCTCCAGCACCCCGCCGTTCCGGCCATGGATGGCGAGTGGCACGGCGAGGACGGCGGCGTCGCCTCGCTGGCGGAGCATGTCAGCCTCGGACCGCTCGAGCAGATTGGTGGATCCCAGATCTGCGATGACGAGCCTCCGGCCGGTCTTCAGCGCTTCCCGCACGGTGGGCAGCGGCCGCTCGTGCCGGCGCTCCTCCTCAGCAGGCGCGCCGGTCGCGGCCCGGCTGCGCGCGGTGAGGAGGGTGAAGGTGTCGTTTCCTTCGGGGAGGGAGATACGGCACTCGGTCACCCCGACGCCTTCGGCCGCCACGCGCGCCAGAGCCAGCAGAGGCGCTCGCTGGTCGCCGGCGGCCCGCGAGACCGGTGCAAGACGGACAGTCTCGATCGCCGTGTCAGGGCCCGTCGGATCCTCGGCCTGCAGCAGGGCCTCGACATCCGCGCGCCGGTAGCGCCGGTGCCCACCTGGACTGCGGTAGCAGGTCAGCTTGCCGGAGTCACTCCATCGGCGCAGAGTGTTGAGGCTGACGCCAAGCTCCGCCGCGGCCTCGCCGAGGCGGAGCCAGCCTTCGCCATTCGCTCGTCCTACGCGCATATCGAGGGGGAGGTGGAGGTTGCCGGACGCTCAGAAGTTCACCAATTCTGACCGCAATCCTCCCGGACGCAAGCTTGGCTTGGAGGAATGGGGAGGAACCAGCGATAGCGCAGGCCGTTGAGGCCTGCCGGCGATTCGCGTCGCGCTAGTCGCGGCGCCGCTGCTCGGGCGTCGGTCTCTCGGACTCCTGCGTCCCGCCTGCGCGGCCGAAGGAGACGATGCGGTCCCGGCCCTTGCGCTTCGCGAGGTACATGGCCCAGTCGGCCTTGTCGATGAGCTCCTCCGTGAGAACGGCGTCCTCGGGGAACGCGGCGGTGCCGATGCTCACGGTGATGCCACGGCTTTCGCCGCCCAGATCGAGTGCCGCGACGCCTTGCCGGATGCGCTCCGCGACCTCCACCGCCGCGTCGCCCGGCGTGTCCAGCAGGATCACGGTCAGTTCCTCGCCGCCGTAGCGCGCGGCCAGGTCGACCTGGCGGATCGAGTGAAGAAGCACGCCGGCTACCGCGCGCAGCGCCTTGTCGCCGGCGACGTGGCCGAGGCGGTCGTTGTAGCCCTTGAAGTGGTCGAGGTCGCAGAAGAGCAGGGACACGGGTCGGCCTTGCTCTGCCGCCCTCTCGATCTCCTCGCTCAGTCGCTGCTTGAAGTACCGCTGGTTGTACAGACCGGTGAGGCCGTCGGTGACCGCGTCGACACGGGCTCGCCCGAGGCGCGCCGTCGCGGACTCGACGATCGCCGAGAACGTGCGGTCATGGCCGCCGGCGCTGGCGCCCAGGTCCGCCGGCCAGTCGTCGGCCGGCGGGAGGTCGGCGCAGGCGATCGCGAGCAGAGTTCCCTCGGCGTCGCGGACCTCGGCGCCGCCGCTGACCCAGACCCCGAAATCATCCAGTTGGAGGACGTTGTGGTCGGACTCGAGGACGATCGACTCATCGGTCAGCGCCGTGCGGTCGACCAGGTCGCCGGGATGGGAGTGCAGCGCGGGCTCCTCCTCCGGGTCGCACACCATCCGCCAGCTGTCGTGGCCCGGCACGATGGCGGTCAGGAAGCGCACGCCGGGATGGGCATCGCGGACCTCACGGAGGATGGTCGCCGTCTCGGCGAAGTCGGCCGAGCTCTCGTCCCGCGATTTCGTCAGCTCAGCGAGAGAGGCCGGGTCGACGCGTGAGGCTGCTTCCTCCGCCGCGTCGCGGGCCACGGATCGGCGCTCGTCCAGCCGGTCCAGTACGCGCATGAACGCGGTCACCATGTCGGGATCGAATTGACTACCTCGACAGCGGTCCAGCTCTGCGAGGCACTCCGCGTAGGAGAGCGCCTCGTGGTGCTGGCGCTGGAACGACATCGCGTCGTACGAGTCGACGATGCACAGGGCGCGGGCTACTTCCGGGATGCGCTCCCCGGCCAGCCCGTCCGGGTAGCCGGCGCCGTCCCAGCGTTCGTGGTGGTGACGCACCGCGCGCACGAGCTCGGGCGTGAAGAGCGGCTGGATGATGTCCGCGCTCGCAATCGGGTGGCGCCTGAGCTCGGCCGCCTCTTCGTCGCTCAGGCGGCCGGGCTTGTACAGCACGTCGTCCGAGATGCCGATGCGACCCACGTCGTGCAAGAAGGCCGCCTCGGTGATCTGCTGGAGCCGGTTTTGGGGCCAGCCGAGCTCGCGCCCCAGCAACAGCATGTAGGCGGCGACGCGCGCGGCGTGCCCGACGGCATAGTAGTCACGGGCGTTGAGCGCCGAGATCAGGGCCTTCAGATTGGCCACATGCATGGTCTTGATGGTCTCGTAGAGACGCGCGTTCTTGAAGGAGAGCGCGAGCAGCGCGCCGACCCGCTCCAGGATCTCGTGGTCAGCGCCGGCGAAGGCCTCGCGCTCCGGTGAGCCGAGCGCGAGCAGGCCGGCGATCGCGTCATCGATGAAGATGCCGATGACGAGCAGCGACCGCAGGCGAGAACCGGCATCCGTCGCGCCGACGGCCGGCTCCCCTGAGATGTCGAGCACGCTCACGCGCTCGGTGCGGAGCGTCTCGAGCGCGTCGTCCTTCGTCGCGGCCTGCTTCGTGGCGAGCGTCGCGACATCGGACGACGAGCTGTACACGGTGTCCCAGTCGCCGGCGTCCCTTCGCACTGCGAGACAGGCCTCGGTGAACGCCACCAGAGTGCCGAGCTCCTCGACGGTCGAAGCCGCGATGGTAGCGGTATCCAGACTCGAGCTCGCCTTGGCGGCGATCTGATTGAGAAGCTCGGACTCGCGGGAGCGGAGTTCGGCATCGTGGAAGAGCCCCGCGTTGGCGATCGCCATGGCCGCGATCCGGCAGACGGCCTCGGCGGAGGCGAGGTCATCGTCCGAGAACGCCCTGTCCCGCGCCGTGTCGAACAGCTCCACCACGCCGATCACGCGGCGCTCGACGAGGAGCGGCACGATCAGGCCGCCGTTGCGGGTGCGCCGGCGCGGACCCGTCTCATCCCGTTCGTCCAATCGTCCGTCCCTGCCGGTGGACCTCACCACAGAGCGCGACTCCACGGCGAGCCGCGAGGCGCGCCAGTCGTCGAGGTCGTGGGAGCGCGTCAGCCAGGCCTCGTCGCGGACTCCCCGCAGGAGGCTGGCCTCGCAGCGCAGCTGCCTGCCGTGCAGGGTGTACACGGCACAGGAGTCCACGGCGGCGATGTCGCACAGCCGGCGCGCGACCGCCTCAAGCACGCGGGAGAGATCGAGGCTCGAGGCGAGTTCCAGGCCGGCCTCGTTGATCTGGCGCAGGCGCGCCGCGCCTTCGTCCAGGGCTGCGTGGACGCGGGCGTTCGCGATCGCCTGGGCGGCGATCTGTGCGAGCCCGCGGAGGAGGTCGGTGTGGGCGACGTCGGCGTTCTCGAGGTCGAAGAGGGTCGCGATGCCGATCGCCTCGCCGCGATCGATGAGCGGGAGCTCGACGAGACTGGAGTAGCCCCATCGAAGATCCTCGGTACGCTCGAGTGCCGTGAGGCGCGGGTCGTCGCAGACGTCCGCGACGATCACGGGCTGGCCGAGGTCGATGGCGCGGCGCGCGATGGCGTAGTCGGCGAGGTCGTAGGCGGTGCCCGGGAACGATTCGTCGATCGCAGAGCCGTCGGTGCTGACCAGCCCGACGAGGCGCTCGCCCTCGATCGAATAGACATCGCAGCACCTCGCCGTGGCCGCCAGGCACATCCGGGATGCCACAGAGTGCAGGACCTCGGTAAGGTCGAGCGAGGCGCCGAACTCCAGGCTGGACTCGGCGAGCACGCCGAGTTGCTGGTTGGATTCGGCCAGGCGCTCGAGCAGCAGCAGGTTGTCGAACGCGCCGGCTACGAGCTGGCCGACGCTGCGCGCGAAGTCGATGTGATCGGCGAACCGGCGTGGCCGGACGTCGAAGACGTCGATGACGCCGACAAGTCGGTTGTCGATGACGAGTGGGACGGAGAGCTGACTGGCGAAGCCGTTGCGCTCCCACACGCGGCGCTGGTCTGCGCTCAGACGCGCGTCGTCAGGGCCGGTGAGCACGAGAAGCTCGTGGCCGCGCATCGCATCGACCTCGACCGGATCTCGGGTGCCGGTACGGTCGGCAGCCGTGGTGTCGTCGCGGGACAGCCGCCGGTCGATGCTGAGGAGGCAGCGCAGCCGGCCGTGGTCGATCTTGTGGACCTCGCAGCAGGTCGCGCCCAGCATGTCGAGCAGGCGCTGGGCGACGAAGGCTGCCATGTCTTCGGGCCGGCCGGCCGCATTGATGCGCGCTCCGAGTTTCACGATCTCCCGGAGGGACGTGTTGCGCTGTTCGAGCGCCTCCAGCAAGAGAGCTTTGTCGAGCAGATGCGCGGCGATCTCCCCGAGCGCTCGTGCCGGGCGCGCGACCTCCCCGAAGTCCCGTGGACGATTGTCGAGGACCTCGGCGACTCCGATCACGCGTCCGTTGCTGAGCAGGGGGATGCTGAAGAACGATCGGGCGTTTCGTCGCCGCAGGCCGTCGCGATACGTCTCCGGCAAGCGTGGATCATCGACGGACGCGACGACTTCCGGCCGCCCCGAGACGACGACGGCGTGGCTGAGCGGAAGTTCGGCCAGCGTGGCCGTCCGGCCGGCTGCCTCGTCGGCGAACCGGCCGTACTGCCAGCTGACCAGGTGCCGCAGGTTCTCGCCGTCCACCGCGTGGATCTCGACCATCGGGGCGTGACACAACTCGGCCAGGCGGCGTGCCACGACGCGCAGGACCTGGTCGGGGCCAGCAGGTCGCCTTTGCGCTTCGATGTCGGCGTCGAGGACGAGCGCCAGGTCGTCGGCGGAACGGCTGAGACCGTCCAGCCGCTCGTCCTGCTCCAGAACCTGTCCCATCAGCCGGACGACCGGCGCGAGGCGTGCGACCTCCGGTCCGAGGTCGCGGGGGCGGCGGTCGCCGAGCACGAGCAGACCGCTGGCGCCGGGTCGGGCGAACAGCGGCACGAACGCCAGACTGTGCAAGTCGGGATGACCGGTGAGGGCGTTCCGCTGGCCGGCCGTGAGCCGCGGGTCGTCCCTTGCGGCGAGGATGACGGGACGCTGGGTCGCGAGGGCCTGGCGAGCGGGTGGCGAGTCGGAGACGCGCCACGCGGCGCCGGCCGCGAAGCCGGCCGGCCCGGCGCCTTGCGCGGCGGCCACGACCGCGTCGTCACCGCGGACGCGACTGACGGCGCAGAACGGGACGCCGGTGGCGGCGCAGACGTCGATCACCGTCGCCGACAGCAAGGTACGCACGTCCTCGCTGAGGGTTGGGACGTCCGCCCCGCCCGCGGGGTCGATCCGCCTGTGGTCGTCGGCCTCCATGCCACGCACATCGGCGCAGAGGAGCCTCAGCGGATGGGACATTCCGCCAGTGACAAGATACTATGAAAATAAAACAAAGGCAGATCAGTGGTTCCCTGGCTCAGGCCTTGTCGGCTCCCCGGTCGTCATCGCCCAGCCCTTCGGCGTCGGCCACCGCGGAAGTGGCCTCGCCTTCGAGCGCACGGGCGATGTCTGCGAAGGCCCCGCCGACGGGCGTCGACGGGTCAAGGGCGGCGGGATGTCCGGTGTCGCCGCCCTCTCGCGTCGCCTCGTCAAGCGGGATGCGTCCGAGGAGCCTGGTGTCCATGAGACGCGCTATCTCGAAGGCTCCGCCTCGGCCGAAGATGTAGTGTCGTCCGCCGCAGTCCGGGCACACGAAGTAGGACATGTTCTCCACGACGCCGAGGACGCGCTGCTTGGTCATCTGCGCCATCTTCGCCGCCTTCACCGCCGTCCGCGCCGCTGCCTCCTGCGGAGTGGTCACGATGATCAGCTCCGCGCCGGGGATCATCTGCGCGATCGTGAGGGCGATGTCGCCGGTCCCGGGCGGGAGGTCGATGAAGAGGTAGTCGGGGCTGCCCCAGAGTACGTCGCCGAGGAACTGCTCGATGGCGCGGCCAAGCATGGGACCGCGCCAGACCACGGGCTCGTTGTCGGGGAGGAAGAAGCCCATGGAGACGACCTTCACGCCATGGGCCTCGGGCGGGAGCATCTTGCCCTGGTGCGTCTCCGGAGGAACGGCGGGAAGTCCCATCATCAGCGGCACGGTGGGCCCGTAGACGTCGGCGTCGATGAGGGCGACTGCACGCCCCTTGGCAGCCAGTGCGGTCGCGAGGTTCACGGTGACGGTGCTCTTGCCGACCCCGCCCTTGCCGCTGGCCACGGCGATGGTGCGCGTGTGGGAGCCAGGACCGAACAGCGATTGTGTGAGCTGGTCGCGCTGGCGAAGACGCCCGGCGAGTTCGTCCCGCTCGTCGCAGGACATGGCGTCGAGCTTCACCTCGACGTTGCGCGCTCCGGCGATGGCTGCCAGCGCCTGCTCCGCGTCTGCGCGGATCTGGTTCCGCAAGGGGCAGCCTGCGGTGGTGAGCACGATGGTGGCGCCGATGCGTCTGTCGTCGAAAATGACATCGCGGACCATCCCGAGATCGACGATGTCGCGTTGCAGTTCGGGGTCCTTGACGCTCGAGAGCGCACGCAGTACGTCTTCGTGAGTCACGCCTGCCTCCATGGTCGATTCAGTCTCTCGTCTGGTACCCGCGCTGCCGAGCACGCAGTCTGCCGGCGCAGATGGTAGCAGGTGGGGCGGCGACTGGGGATCGGCGCGGCTTCTTCAGGATCGCCTGGCGGGCTTCAGAGTTTCTTCACATCAAGTGCGTAGCATGGCCTTCGAAACGCGTGACCGGCTCGCGATGAGGTCGCGTCAACAGGATCGAGAGTGCGGGTAACTCGCACGGAAGGGAGCGATCGGGTGAGACGACAGTGGAAGACGATCGCCTTGGTAGTCGCAGTGGCCGCAGTCGCTTTGTCTGTGGTGGCCGTCGCCTACGGCGCGACAAAGTCGAGCACGACAAGGCGCGCAGCCGCCAACGGCGCATGCGGCGCGCTGATGAGCAATCCGAAGGCCGTCAAAGCGATGCAGGCTCTTCGGGCCGAGCATCAGGAGGACATACAAGCCTGGAACGAGCAGTACGGCTCGGATCCTCAGGGTTCAGAGGCGCAGGCCGCTCTCCAGGAGCTGCGTGACGAGCACTGGAACGAGATGCGGCAGCTGTTCAAGAAGCTCGGCATCAAGCCGCCGGCCACCCAGCCCGGTCAGGGCGGCGGCATGATGGGTGGCGCCGGCGGTTGCGGCGGCTCCTGCGGCGGCGCCGGCGCGTCCGGCGTGGGCCAAGGTACCGGCTACGGCGGCGGCATGATGGGTTCCGGCGGCGGAATGATGGGCAGCTGGAACTGACAGTTCCCCGGCTGCGAGTCTGCCCGATCTGACTCGGGGCGAGAGGATTGAGAGGGCGGGCGTTTCAC
>CAIYOD010000155.1 GCA_903927755.1 uncultured Thermoleophilia bacterium
ACAAACTTCACCCGTGGGGGCATCCGTGAACGAATCGACCACACTCACCAACCGGGAACGCCGAGAGAACGTGGCATTCCTCGGGCAGGCGTTCCTCGCTGCCCAGAAGTTGCCGGCCGAGATCCTGGACGCCGAGCAGCGCGACCGCTTCACCTCCGACGAGTCGGAGCAGAGCGGCCTGTTCTACACCCTGCTGTGCTACGGCGCGCTGGCCGCCCAGCCGGCGCCGGAGTCGGTCGTCGACGCGGATTGGCGGCGCCTCGGCGACGCCGGCGTCGTCGACGCGCTGTTCACCGGCGAGTTCGACCTCCAGCGTTACGCACTGGATCCGCCGGTCTCGCGCAACGACAGCAAGGGCAAGGTCATCGACTTCATCCGTCTCGCCGAGACACGGGACATCTGGGGCCGGCTGCTCCCGCAGCCGCCGGATCCGGACGTCGCCGTGGACGTGCTGCACGCCGCCTCCGGTGGCGCGCTCAAGTCGCGCGCCTTCTGGGCCGTGCGCGAGATGCGCCGCTACGGCCTGTGGGACGACGAGGCGCTTGACCGCTTCGCCTGCGTCCCGGACGGCCGGGTGCGCAAGCGCTCCGTGCGCATGGGGCTGGTGGACCTGCCGGAGAAGGCCGACACCTTCGCCGACATGAAGGCCGTCTCACGCGCCCTGCACGCGGTGCTACGCCTGGGGGAGTCGCCGGACGGCTGCTTCGACCTCCCGATCAGCATGGCCGACCAGCGCTGCGAGGTCTGCGACGCGGCGCGCATGGCGGCTTGTCCCATGCCGCACTGCCGCTGGCGGCGGGAGCACGCGGAGGGCTGAGCGAGCGGTGAACTGCGGCGGCGGCGCCCAGCCACACCCCGGCGCCGCCGCCGCATCTACCCATCACCCCCACACCCATCTACGGGTAAACCCGTATGGGCTCGCGCCCACTCACAGGGAACAGTATGAGCGAGGACCGCAGTCTGCGGTTCTGCGCGACGGAGGAAGGGGTCACGATGTTCTGGGAGATCATCGCATGGGCGGCAGTCGTGCTGCTCACCGTGTTCCGTGTCGCGCTGGTGGTCGGCGTCGTCGCACTCGTCTACATGATCGTGCGAGCGCTGCGCGCGCCCAAGCAGCCCATGAGGCACGCCGGGGCGCCTGCGCGCAAGTAGCACGGGCGAGTCCGAAGGCCCCGGTTCCCGGCACAGGGACCGGGGCGTCAGCGTGCTTGGAATCGGTTTTCGCGCGCTCGCGGACTCGAGCGTCCGCCTCTCTGGATCTCCGGATCCGCTCAGCGCACCCGCAGTGACGTGACCGCCGGCGCTGCCTGGCGGTTCCCCGCCAGGTCCATCGCCCTGAACGTCACGGTGTAGGTCCTGCGCGCTCTCGGCTTCCACGTGCAGGAGTGACTGACGCCCTGCTTGACCCAGCCGCAGGGCACCGTCGCCACGACCACTCCCTTGCGGTTGGTGACCGTCGCGCTCACCTTGACCACGGCGCTGAAGGCGTCACGGACGGTGAAGGCAAGCTTCGCCGTCTTGCGATAGCGCACCGATGCGGTCGCCGGCGCCGTCAGCTTGGGCGCGGCCAGGTCGACCGCAAGAGCCTGCGCGATGCTGGTGACACCGAGGCTGCCGTCGGCCGACACCCGGAGCGAGTACGCCCCGCTCTTCGCCACACCTCCGCCCCCGAGCTTGCCGTCCCAGTCCACCGTCCGCACGCCTTGGTCCAGCCTGCCGAGGCGGATCGTCCTGACGGTGGAGCCGGACTGCACGACGGAGGCAGTCACATCGGCGGCCCGCGTGAGCCGGAACGAGAGGGTGACGGCGTCGCTGACCCCGTCCGCGTTGGGCGAGAACGTCTCGCGCGAGATCGACGTCAGCTTCAGGGTCCTGTCCACGGTGACCTTGCGGCGCGCCGTCGCCGTGTTGCCGGCCGCGTCGCGCAGCTCCAGCAGCAGCGTGGCCTCCCCCTCGGGCGCCGCGGTGAGGCTCGAGCCGGACGAGATGCGGCCGTCCCACCGGGCCTTCTGCGCCGATGTGGTCACCGCGGTCCAGCCCGTCACCCGGCGCAAGACGGCGCCGTCGCCGGCGACCACGGACGCACGCGCGGTCCCCGCCTCGCCCGGCTGGAACGCGAGCACGGCGTCATCATCCTGGCCGTCGCCGTTCGGGCTGAAGGGGTCGGGCGCGATGCCGGCGCTCTCGATGTCCGGCGCGACCGTGTCCAGGCGCAGGGTGGCCGTGGCGGAGCGCGCCTCGCCGGCTGCGCTCGTAGCGTCGACCTGCAGAGAGTACACGCCGTCCGGCTGCAGCTTGCCGTCGTCGTCCCTGCCGGCCCACGTGATCTCGACGACCTTGTCCTCCCCGCTCTGGCTGTGCACCAGCCTGCCGGCGTCGTCGCGGATCTCCAGGCGCCAGGTCGCGGTCTGGGAGAGGGTGAAGCCGATGGTCGCGCGCTCGCCCACGCCGTCTCCGTTGGGGCTGATCGCCGGGTCCTCCACGATGAAGCCGTAGATCTTGGGCTGGCCGGTACGGGCCACGACCTTGCGCACGTTGGGCAACTGGACGTACAGCCGTCCGCCCGGGCAGTCGGTGTAGTTGGCGTCGCGATGCCCGGCGATGGCCGGGAACTTCACACGCTGACCGGTGGCGTACTTCTGCCCGTAGCCGCAGATGAGGGTGCCGGTGCCCTGAGGGTCGATGTGATGGACGTCCAGCTTCCACTCGAGCAGCTTCTCCAGGGCGACGACCGCCCTGGACGGGGGAGTGGCGCTGGTGAAGGTGCCGATGACCGAGACGCCGGTGCTCCCCGTGTTGAAGCCGAGCACCTGGGCGCCGATCACGCCGCGAGTGACGCCGCCGAAGCGGCCTTCGTAGATGGTGCCGTAGCGGTCGATCACGAAGTTGTAGCCGACGTCGCTCCAGTGCAGCGACTTGGCGTGATAGGCGTAGACGCCGCGCATGATCGCCGGGGCCTCGGCGGCGGAATAGTCGTTGCCGCTGTCCGTGTGGTGCACGAAGGTCATCTTGACCGGCGCGTAGTCGGGTGATCCCGAGCGCCAGGACTCGTTGGCGCCCCACTCCGACCGGGTCACGATGCGCGGCTTGCTCGTCATGGCGGCGGCCGTCTGGGTGAGGCGGAACCCGGCGACGGTGGCCGCTGCACGCCGGATGACGCCGACGACCGCGGAAGCGCGGTCGGCGTCCTCCGTGCTGTTGATCGCCACGACGCGCACATCGCGCAGGCGCGCGGGCGTCGAACCGCCGTCACCGGCCTGCCGCGCGCTCACCTGCAGATAGCGTCCGGAGCCGGTCCAGATGGGCTCGGTGAAGGCCTTCTGCTCGCCGCCCTCCTCGGCGACGCGCTCGAGTGCGACGACGTACCAGCGGCTCCAGGCCTGCCCGTCCTCGCTGGTGCGCAGCAGCACCTCGACCGCTCCGGCTCCGCGGGGCGGCGCGCAGATGACGCCGGCCATGGTGAAGCGCATGCCGGCGTCGATGGTCGCCGCGCCCGCCTGCGCCGCGGTGCGCGCGCCGGCGACGGACGACTGTCCGACCGGCAGCGCCGAGGGGAGCGCCGCGGAGCGGAGCTCGACCGGAGGGATGCTCATCCACGCCGCGACGGCATCGCTGACCCGCGGCGCGAACCAGATGCCGACGACAGCTCCGAGCACGGAGAGGATGGAGATGGCCGCGAGAAGCGCGGCGCGCTTGTGGGGGTGAGGTCTCGCCATAGGCCCGTTCGGCTGACTTCAGGTTTCGACAGCGTAGCACGAAATCCTTAGCGCCGCGCCGCGGGGCGGGCCGAGCTCGTCCCCGCCCGCGCACG
>CAIYOD010000156.1 GCA_903927755.1 uncultured Thermoleophilia bacterium
CGCCGAACGGCAGGGCCAGCCAGGCCGACATGCCGAGCTTGATGGTCAGGAGGCCCGTGGCGTAGCCGCCGATGGCGATGATCGCCAGCTGGCCGAAGTTCCAGATGCCGCACATGCCGATGGTGAGGTTCCAGCTCTGCGTCATGATGCTGAAGAGCAGCATCAGCACCAGGAGGCTGATGATGTAGTCGTTGCGCCACACGAGCGGGATGAAGGCCAGCACGATGACGACGACGATCGTGGGCACCACGGGGGTCTTGCTCCAGTTCAGCGTCCTGGCGAGCTTGGCCTTGGCCGCGGCGGCCGGTGTCATGTCGCTCACAGCCGTTCCTCCTCGGGCTTGCCGAACAGCCCGTAGGGCCGCACGATCATGAACACGACGATCAGTGCGAACAGCACCGGCAGCGACCACAGGCTACCGACATAGGTGGCCACCAGCGCCTCGATGAGGCCGATGATGAAGGCCGCGTAGATCGTGCCGCGGATGCTGCCCAGACCGGCGACGACCGCCACCGTGAGCCCTTTGAGGATGGGCAGGTCGCCGGCCGACGGCGAGACGAAATAGAGCGGCGCGAGCAGCACGCCGGCGATCCCGCCGAGCAGTCCTGCAAGAGCCATGGTGACCCAATAGACGCGTCCGGCCGGCACGCCCATGAGCTTGGCCGCATCGAACTGCTGGGCCACGGCCATGATCGAGAGCCCCTGGCGCGAGCGGCTGAGCATGAGACTCAGGCCACCGAGGCAGATGAAGGCGACCACCGCCACGGCCACCTGCTGCCAGGCGACGGTGACGGTGCCGAACACATGGAGGCGCCCTTCGACGAGCGGGTCGATGGCCTTGTTGCGGGCCCCGAACAGCAAGATGATCGCCGCCGAGAACATGATCGCCACGACGAGCGTGGAGATGTACGCAGTCATCTCGAAGTCGATGTCCTTGCGGCCCACCAGCGGTTTGATCGAGATGAAGTGCGTGAGGATGCCGATGCCGGCGGCCGCGAGGGCACCGACGAAGAGCCCGACGATCGGTGGCGCGCCCATGTCTGTGGTGATCACCCACGCGGCGTAGCCGCCGACCATGCCGCACGCACCCTGCGCCATGTTCAGGGTGCGCAGGCAGCCGTACACGAGCGTCAAGCCCATGGTCATGATCGCGTAGATGGCGCCGAACACCAGACCGCTGATGAGGGCCTGTACGAGTGTCTCCATGCGTCAGCCCTCCTTGTTGCCGAGATAGGTCGAGGCGAGCACGTCGGCACCGAGCTCGGCCATCGTGCCCTGATGAACGATACGCCCCGTGTCCATGAGGTAGACGTAGTCGGCGATGCCCTTGGCGTTGGCCAGCGTCTCCTCGACAAGCAGCACGGTGGCCTCGCTGCGGGCGACCCTCTCCAAGGTGGCGTAGACCTCCTGGACGAGGACGGGGGCGAGGCCCAGCGCCGGCTCGTCGACCATGAGCATCTTTGCGTTGCTCATGAGGCCGCGGCCGATGCCGAGCATGCGGCGCTCGCCGCCCGAGAGCGTACGCGCCTGCTGCGTGCGCCGTTCCTCGAGGCGCGGGAAAAGCTCATAGACACGCCGGATACGCTCACGGCGGGCCTTCCAGGCCTGGCGGAGATACGCACCCATGAAGAGATTCTGCTCCACCGTGAGGTCCACGAACAGAAGATCACCCTGGGGGATGTGGACCAGGCCGTGCGCCACGATGGTGGCGGCGGACCGGCCGTTAAGGCGCTCCCCGCGAAACGCGATCTCCCCATGATTCACGGGCAGAAGACCACTGAGGACGCGGAGCAGTGTGGTCTTGCCGTGACCATTTGGCCCGGTGACCACGACGATCTTGCCCTCGTCGACGGAGATGCTCACGTCCTGGAGCACCGTCGCCGCGCCGTAGCCGGCGCTGAGATCGCGGACTTCAAGCATCGCGCACCTCCGGGAGCGAGCCCAGCTCGTCCAGAGTGATGCCGGCCTCGACGCCGACGTTGCCCAGGTACACCTTGATGACGTCGGGGTTCGCCTGGACCTCCTGGGGAGTCCCGACGAAGAACTTGGCGCC
>CAIYOD010000157.1 GCA_903927755.1 uncultured Thermoleophilia bacterium
GCTCGGCCGGGTACTTACGGTCGTTGATGTACGGGATCTGCGTGGCCGTGAAGGCGACGATCTCGTACTCTCCCCGCTCGCGGAAGTAGGTGTTGAAGTTGTGGAAGTCGCGGCCTGCGGCTCCCATGATGAGGACTTTGGTTCTCTCTGGCATGCTCACTCCTGTGGGTTGAAGGCGCCGGATCACTGCTTGGAGAAGTAGTCCTCGCACGTTCCTTCGCGATACACGTCGGCGGTCGCACAGTGCAGGCCGCCGCCGAAGGCATAAACGTCGCGGAATGGGACCGGGACGACCTCGAAGCCAAGCTTGTCCAGCTGCTCCTGTAGGTTGACCTCGCTCGCCTCGACGCAGATCGTCTTGGGGTCGAGGACGAGGCAGTTCATCGCCAGCCAGACGCTGCCTTCGCAGAGCGGCGGCCGATGCTCGTGGACCGGCTGCGCAGCCAGCACGATCTCCCAGCCGTTGCGTTCGAAGATGTCCTTCTGGTCGTCGGGCAGCTGGCGCATCGGGTTGCTGAGGATGAGACCCGGCCGCAGCGGCGCGAAGCTGGCGTCGATGTGGATCGGGTGCAGGTCGCCGGGGAAGTTCACGGCGTGGATGCGGTGATGCGGCAGGTGCCGCTGCAGCCAGTCGATGGCGCTGCGGTTGGTCGTGAAGCTGTTCTGGACGAAGAGATCCTTGCCGAAGCGGGTCACGTCGGCGGCATCGAACAGCGGCTCTTCCTCGGTGGTGACGAACACCTTGTCCGTGACCCACTGCCGGCGCTGCTCGTCGCTGACGTCCGGGCTGAGATAGCCCGGGCGGAACGACGCGTCTGTGAGCCGCGGCTTGGGCGCCGCCTCCCACCTGAACCCCGGGTCCTCCTGGAAGAAGCGCTGAAGGAGCGGCCGATACGCCAGATACTCGAACCAGCGCGAGCGGTACGACATCGTCGCCTCGAGGATCTCGCGCCCCACCGTCAGCAGCACGTCGCGCGGCGGCATGCAGCCGAACAGCGTCTCCGCGGACCACTCGGGCGTCGAGACAGCGCGGTTCCACTGGATCGGCTCAGCCCAGCTCACCGTGACGCCGCGCTTCTCCAGGATCTGAGCGAAGCCCTCGAGCTGGGCGTTGGCCGCCTCCACGGTCTCCAGCGGCCGCGGCCCGTACATGCCCCTCATGACGCCGTCTTTCGGAATCTCGTTGACGAAGTCGCAGCCCGGCTCGGAGGCGGCGATGCAGCTGAAGTCCGCCCTCCCCACGATCACGTGCTTGAGTGGATCCCACTCGTTCCATGAATTGACCACGACGTTCTCGTGCACTGCGTGCTCCTCCACGTCGCCTCCCTTCAGCGTTGAGTTGGCTCGCTACCGACGGCCGCGGACGCACCGGCCGGGCCACCCACGTACTCCTTCTCGACGTACTTCGAGGTGAACGCCTGCAGGACGGAGGCGAACCCCGGGATGAACTCCACGACATCGCCGACGCGCGGCGCCGGCCGTACTTCCTCGACGTCGGCGACGAGGTGGTCGCTGCTCATGCCGAGCACCTGTACTCTCGGGTCGACGGGTGTCAGGAAGTCTGCGTTGACGTCCTGGCGACCAAGCGCGATCAGCGCACGGCGACGCAAGCCGCGGTCCTCAGGCATGGGAGACTCGTCCCCAAAGGCGTCCTGGGCGCGTTGGCCGGCGGGCCTGCTCGGCTTCACGATGCACTCGACGATCGGCGCACGCAGCACGAACGCATCGAGGTGGAGTTCGGGAAGCAGCGGCTCTCGCGTGAGCGTGTCTACTCCCTGCAGGATCGACTCTCCCGAGCGCACGCTGGTGATGCCGGCCGGCAGTCCGCCGGCCAGCGCCAGCGGCCACGTGCTCGAGTTGCCGCCCGAGACGATGATCGGTCGACCAAGCTGCGCTTCCACCGCTCCGGCCAGCTCTGCCAGCCGGCCGAGATTGTCGCGATCGGGCACGATTCCGCCGTAGCAGCTCAGGTTGACTCCCAGCCCCGCAACGCGGACGTGGTCGAGGGCGACGACCTGAGCGACCAGCGCGGGGACGTCCTTGGGCATGAGACCCTCACGCAGATCGCCGACCTCGACCATGCAGATGACGTCGTGAACCACTCCCTCAGCCCTGGCCGCGGCGTCGAGAGCTCTTATCGTGACCAGTTCGCTCTCCAGCGAGACGTCAGCCAGACGCACCACGTCGCCCGCCTGGGCCGGCGCCGGCGCACGTAGCAGCCACAGCGGGACCTTGATGCCGGCGGCGCGAAGCCCGGCGAGATTCGGCAGACGCGAGTCGGCCAGCGCCACGGCTCCGCCCCGCACCAGCGCGCGTGCGATCGAGGGGTCACCGCAGGCCGACTTCGTCACACCCACGACGGAGAGCCCGGGCACCCGGCTCGCCAGCGTCCGCACGTTGTCCTCGATGCGGTCGAGGTGCACGGTGATGCGGGCTCCCGGCAGGGCGGGGACGAAGCCACCGGTCTCGGTTCGCAGGGCAGCGTCTTGCACTGAGAGGGGTGAGTCTTTCAAGAAGACCGATTCGTCGTCGCGATGTGCCATGAAGTAGACGCCCCCTCCTGGGAAGCCAACCCTGGGTGATCTGGCCTCTAAATGTACGTATAGAATATCACCAGCATATCAGCTGTCAATGAAGCCTCCCAGCGTGGCCGATCGGGCTGCGGAGCGTGACCGAGGCTGAGCCCGGCGCACGGGTGGCCGGCCTCGGGAGACTGGCTCAGCGAGGAGTGGCGAGCGGAAGTGAGATGCGGCGGGTCAGGCAGTCAGCCGCGAATTGGCCCACGGCCTCTGCCGGCAACGTGGCAGTGACCCGTGAGGATGCCTGAGACCGTTCCCCAAGCGCCATCAGGGCGGGGGGAGCAGCCGTGACTCAGCCGCGCGCCTGCGGCCTCCCGAACACGCGCGCAGGCGCAGCGTTCACCGGGCGCCGAGGCCTAACAGGGTGCTGGCCTTGGCGGCATCCAAGTGCGCGGCCATCGCTTTCTCGGCGCCACCGGCGTCGCCCCGGGCGATGGCCCGGAAGACTTCATCGTGCTCGCCCTCGCCAAGGTAGATGCTCAGGCCCGGCACGAGCCACGGGATACGCGCGGTCTCGTCCAGAAGGGAGCGCACCAGCGTCGCGGCGCGCCTGTTGCCGGCCATGTCGGCGATGAACTCGTGCGCCTGCAAGGACAGAGACACCTCGTCCAGGCTCGGTGACGAGGGTGTCGTGCGTGCGAGCAGTCGTTCGATTCTCTCCACGTCCGCTTGACTGCGATTGCGCGCCGCAGCGGCAGCCAGCGGCGGCTCCAGGATGGCGCGCAGATCCATGACTTCCACGATGTCGGAGACACCCATGGGTCGCACGAGGTAGCCCTTGCGAGGAAGCACGATCACGAGTCCCTCGTGCGTCAACTGCCGCAACGCCTCGCGCACGGGGGTCTTTGAGACCCCGTATTCCTTGGCCAAGGCGGCCTCAACGATGGGTTCGGACCCTAGGCGAGCCGCGAGGATGTCCTCTTTGAGAGCCCGGTAGACCTGATCGGTCAGGGAGCTTCCCGTGCTGGCTCTATCGGTCTCAAACGTGCGTTGGTCTCTCATGGTCGTCACGTTACTGGCGGCGGCGGCAGGCTGCAAGCAGCACCTCCACAGATCGGGCGTCGTGTGCCGGCTCCGCGAACCGGGCCGAGCAGGCGACATCGATGCGTCACGGGACCACTGACAGGGTCAGTGTCGGAGTGTTCGTCGGTGAACGTCAGTGCCGCTGCGCGAGGGGCAGGACCGGCGCTCCTTGCAGCCACCGGCCCTGCCCCTTCGGTTCAGCGTTCGACCGCGTCCGGACCTATGCGACCGGCACGACGTGGGCAGTTCGGGAGCGCTCGATCCAGGCCGCATACTCCTCGTCCGTCCCCTGGCGCAGACCCAGCTCCCCGAGCACACCCAGCACCGCCGGGACCGTACGCCGGCCCTCTTCGATGTCGTGCTCGGCCAGAGCAACGCCGGCCAGGCCCGTCTCCGGATAGATGATCGAGGTCACGACGCTGGCGCCGGCGTTGACGCGCGCAGCGGTGCCGGCAAGGCTCTCGCAGTCGAGCGACGCCGTGGTCATCCAGGTCGGCCTCATCAGGCGCAGCGTGGCCGTCACCAGGATCTCGTGGAGCGGTGACTGGACGGGCAGATTCGCCAGCGGCGTGCCTTCCTCGGGCACGAAGGTCATGATCCGCGCGAGGTCCCAGTCGTGGTCGCTCATGTTGAGGATCGAATTGACCCGGTCGTCGATGGTGTCGCCGATCCCGGTCAGCATGCCGTCTTCCACGAGGAGGCCGGCGCGCCGCGCGGCGTCGCGGGCTGCGGCGCGCTCATCGTAGTCCTGCCCCACGCGGCGCTTGTGGAAGAAGTCCTTGTTGTGCGTCTCCTGGTAGCAGGCGTAGATGGTGGCGCCGGCTTCCTTCATCTTCTCGATCACGTCGGCCGGCACCACGCCGGGGGAGATCATGATCGGCTTGCCCGTCTCTGCGCGGACCGCTTCGATCATCTCGTAGACCGGGGTGTAGTCGCCGCTTTCGTGGGTGAGAGGATCCTCGCCCATCGTCAGATCGATCAGGTTGACGCCCTCGGAGGCCAGACCACGAGCGACGGCGACGACCTCCTCGAGGGTCTTGCGGTACCGCGGGGCGGCGTCGTTGCCCTTGCGATACAGACAGAAGTTGCAGTGGTTGCGGCAGTAGGTCGAGAAGTACACGAAGCCGGATGTAAACACGATGTCGCCGAAGGTGCGGTGGCGCAGCTCACGGGCAGTGGCGAAGAGCGGTTCGGCGGCTTCGATCGAGGACAGGCTCAGCAGCGCCTTCAGCTCGGGGGCACCGGGCGGGGTACCGTCGAGCGCGCGCTCACAGATGGCCTCGATCGACAGGTCCGCGGATGTCTCGTTCGGCATGATGCCTCCATTCTCGTGGCGGCGGCCGTAACGGCCGGCGATGGCTGAGATGTAATAGCCCCCGATGGCTGGACCGCCCCCCTGACAGTGCCCTCGACGACAGAGCACTTTGATGTGCCACTAGAATATCACTAGAACATCATATGTCAACAACCGCGGCCCGGCCGCTCGTCCCAAACGCACTCAGGCGAGGACCCTGGTCCCACATCCGGCGTGAGAGATGATCTCGAGCAGCATGGCGTGATCACCGCGGCCGTCGACGATGTGGGCGCTGCCGACGCCGGCCTGTAGTGCAGCGCGGACGGCGGCTACCTTGGGCAGCATGCCGCCACTGATGGCGCCGGCCGCTTCGAGGGCGTCGAGCTCCGCCAAGCGGCACTCGTCCAGGATCCGCTCCTCCCCGTCACTTCCGGGTGCGATGACGCCCGGCACATCGGTGATCAGCAGGAGCTTCTCGGCATGGAGCGCCGCCGCCAAGGCGCCGGCCGCCGTATCGGCGTTGACGTTGTACGCCTGCCCATCCTCGTCGGCCCCGATGCTGGCAACGATGGGGATGGCACTTGCGGAGAGCACCTCCAGTACGCCGGGGTTGACCGAACGCACGGCGCCCACGAAGCCGATGTCGACCGGGAGGCCTTCCTCGTCACGATGAAGCAGAGGCTTCGTGACAAGAAGGCGCGCGTCCTCGCCCGACAGCCCCACGGCGGTACCGCCGTGACGGTGCACCAGCCCGACGAGGTCCTTGTTGACCTTGCCGACCAGCACCATCTTGGCGATCTCCATGGTCTCGGCGTCGGTGATCCGATGACCGCGGACGAATCTGGCGTCCAGTCCCAGGCGATGCATCATCTCCGTGACCTGCGGCCCACCGCCGTGGACCACGACCGGGCGCATCCCTAGGAGTTGCATCAGCACCACGTCGCGAGCGAACTCGTCCTGATGCCGCCGTGAGGTCATGGCGGCGCCACCGTACTTGACCACGATCGTCGAGCCCCAGAACTTCTGGATGTAGGGCATCCATTCGCCGAGCAGCCTTCGGACGGCGTGGTGCTCCGTCGACTCCACGTCCGACGGCGTCATGTTCGCGCCCCCGCATTCACGCGCACATATTCGTGCGTGAGGTCGGAGAAGTAGACGACCGACACCGACCGGCCGCGATGGAGGTTCACCGAGAGATCGAGCTCGGGGGCGGACAGCGCCTCGAGGAGCCTCAGTTCATCGGACTCGTCCAGACCCACCGGCATGCTGCGGCGGGCGATCGTCAGCCCGTCGAACGCCACGTCGCAGGCGAGCGGACCGTCTCCGTCGGCCGAGAGCACCATCCCGGCCGCCTGCACGACGCGGCCCCAGTTGGCGTCTCGCCCGTAGATCGACGTCTTGACCAGCGGGGAGTCGGCCACGGCGCGCGCGACGCGCTCGGCCTCGGAGGCACTGTCAGCGCCGGTGACCCGAAGTCGCACGGTCGTAGTCGAGCCCTCCCCGTCCGCGACGACGGCCAGCGCCATTGCGAGCAGGCCGGCATGCAACGCTTCCGCCAGGCGCTCCACGTCACCGTCTCGGAGCGCGATTCCAGAGGCGCCGTTGGCCAGCCCCAGCACCATGTCGTTGGTCGATTCCTGAGCGTCCACGGTGATGCGGTTGAAGCTCCGCTGAACCCCGGCGGATAGCATCGCCCGCCAATCGACGTGCGGCACGGCGGCGTCGCAGGTGACAAAGCACAGCGTCGTCGCCATGTTCGGCGCGATCATCCCGGCGCCTTTGGCGGCGAAGCCGAGACGCACCTCGCCGCCTCTGACCGCCACGCTCAGGGCACCCTGCTTCTCACTGCGATCGGTCGTGCGGATGGCGGCGGCGAAGTGCTCGCCTCCGTCCTCCGAGATCCCGGCGGATGCCCGGCGGATGCCCTTCTCGATGACGGCCATCGGTAGCGGTTCTCCGATGACGCCGGTCGAGGAGACGGCCACCCGCTCCGGCGGAAGGCCGAGCAGTTCGGCAGTCAAGTCGCGCATGCGGCGCGCGTCCAGCTCGCCCCGGGGGCCAGTGCAGGCGTTGGCGTTGGCCGCATTGACGACCACGGCCTGAAACGCGCCGTTTGCGCCTTCGTCACGGGTCAGCAGCACCGGCGCGGCCGCGGCGCGATTGGTTGTGTAGAACGCGGCCGAAACGGCCGGGACCTCGCTGCGCAGCACACCGACGTCGCGGCGCCTTCGCTTGAGACCCGAGTGGACCCCTTCCGCGCGATAGCCTCTGGGAAAGGTCACACTGCCGGCTGCGGACACGGCGCCGGCGGGAAGGGGCGCGAACCGCGTCGTGGTGGCAAACATGAGAGCAGCCCCTCCTACCCGGGAGTGTCATGGCGACGACCGTGATGAAGCAGATAAAGAATATCACAAGAACATCAGCACGGCACCGAGGCGAAAGGGATGCCCGACGAAGCACAGCACTGAGCGTTCCAGCGACAACGGAACAGCAGGCCGGTGCAGGCCGGTGCCGCTCCTGACCGGCGGCGCCGCCGGCCGCCTCGTGGCCGGCGCCGGCAGAGTCAGAAGAGATCGAGCAGGTCGTCCGGGTGGTGCGCCATGAGGTCCGGCCCGGCGCTCAACAGCCGCTCCTCCCCGTGCCAACCCCAGGCCACCCCGACGGTGCCGGCGCCCGCGTCGCGCGCCTCGTGCACGTCGCCGACGGTGTCGCACACGTACCACGCCTGGCGCGACTCACCGTACCTCTGTCGCGCGTTGCGGATCTTGCGCGTCTTGCTGGGCTCCACGTCGCCGCCGATGACCTCGGAGACGCCGGTCACACCGTGCGCGTCGAGGATCGCCTCGACGTCCGCCGTGCGACTCGAGGTGATGACGACGACGGGATGCTCCGCCGCGAGGCGTTCGATGACCTCGGCCATCTCCGGGAAGAGGTCGGGGCTCGGCACCGCGCCGAAGGCGTCCTCGATCTCGACGGCGACGGCCTCGGGCAGGCCCGCCTCCGCGAGCGCGTCGAACCAGTTGGTGTCCGTGAAGTCGAGGAACGTGGAGGGAGTGGCGAGCTCGTCGAGCCCGTGAGAGCGCAGGGTATCGACGAACGCGCGTGACTGGTCGTCCAGGGAGTCGGCGATGACGCCGTCGAAGTCGAACATGATCAGCTTGTCGCGCGGCACGGAGCCTCCCGAAGACGCGTCTTCTGCGCCGGGCCCAAAGGGCCGGGCGACCGCGCGGCAGCCTACCCGCCGCGCGTCCGCGCGGCAACCCGGCGCGCCGCCAGGGGGCGGCGGCCGCCGGGCAAGCGTCAGCGGGCGGCCGCCAGGAGGGCGGCCCGCATCCCCGCGCCGAGACGGGAGCTGCTCAGCTCCACGGTGATGATTGGGATGCCGTACCGCTCGGGGACGAAGCGTCCCAGCGAGCCGGTGATGTACGGGTCGTACCAGAGTTTGCCGACCGGCAGGCCGCTGAGCGCCGACATACGCCGTCCTATCGCGCGCGCCCCGGGGCCGCTGCAGTCGAGGATGCCGCCCCGCGAGTGCAGGCTCACGACCACGTCGAAGCGCCCGCGCAGGAGCGCCAGCAGCGCCCTCGTCTCGGGCTCCGACCCGGGCGACGAGCCACCGGTGAGGCCGGGAGCGCCGGGCTCGTTCAGGGCGTCGAGACGGCGGCGCCAGTTCCGCGTCGGCAGATTGCGGTTCAGGTCGACGTTGCGGGCGTTGCCGCGCGTGCGGCGCGCGTAGCCGTCCGGGTTGGCGCACGCGAGCACGTCGATGCGGATCCGCGCCGGGAGCGCCCGCGGGTGCGCGAGCAGGTAGCTCACGAGCTGCCGCGCGACGGGCGCGCCGGATTCGTTCCCATGGACCCCGCCGACGACCAGGAGCCGCCGGCCGCTCCCGCCGAAGCGGGTGACGGTGATCGGCCGCCCGCGGACAGAGCGCCCGATGGTGAAGGTGATCAACCCCTTCACGGTGACCGGTGCCGCAGTCGAGACGGCTTCATTGCCGGCCAGGTCCCGAGCCGTGATCGCGTAGTGGTAGACGCCCGGGGCGGAGGGAGTCCAGCGGGCGTGCCGCCGCTCCCCGGTGCTCACCGAGCCCAGAGCCGCGGTCGCCACGGTCTCCCCCGCGGCGTCGGTGACGACGAGGCTCAGCTCGCGCGCGGTCGGGCTGAGCCGGTCGCGCACGCGGAAGCTCAGGGTCACGGCGCGGCCCGCATACCCGGCCGCCGCCTGAACGGACACGGCCGGCGCCGTGGTGTCGACGCGCAGTTGCGCAGCGTGCGCGGTCTCTGTGTTGCCGACGACGTCGGTGGAGTAGTACCGCAACGTGTGCACGCCGTCGAAGGAGTGATCGGCCGGCGCCGGGATCTCGAGTGAGCCGCCGGCCGGTCCGCCGACCTGCACCGGCTGACCGTCGTCCATCGCCGCCCAGATCGCGGCGACGCCCGACCCCGCGTCGGTCGCGCTGAAGTGAACGACGAACGACGCGCGCTGCCAACCGACGGGCGCGTCGCAGGTCGTCACGGGCGACGTCACGTCGGCCGCCGCCGCCGCGGCCGGCACAAGCGCGCAGGCCAGCGCCGCGAGCACGGCGGCCACCAGCGGCGTCCATCTCATCGTCGGCACCCCCAGGATGACGGCCCGGGCGCGTCGCTCCCGGTCACGGGAGCATAGCACCGGCCTTCGCGGGACCGCGGCACGCGGCTCCGGCGTTCCACGCGGGCCGACCGGCGCTCAGACGAGCCGGTTCTCGACCGCGATGACGGCGGCGCTGGTGCGGTTGGGCGCGTGCAGCTTGAGCAGGATGTTGCTGACGTGCAGCCGGACGGTGCCGCCGCTGAGGATCAGCTTCGCGGCTATCTCCTCGTTGGTGAGCCCTTTCACCAGAAGCGCGAGCACTTCGCGCTCGCGGGGCGAGAGATCCCAGCCGAGGTCCTGACGCCGCATCATGGCCTGCATGGCCTTGCTGTCGATGGTGCCGCGGCCGGCGTAGGCGTCCCTCACGGCGGGCACCAGCGCCTCCGGCCGGGTGTCCTTGAGCAGGTAGCTCGTCGCTCCGGCGTCCAGCGCCCGCTGCACCAGGTCGTCGGCCGCGAAGCTGGTGAGCGCGATCACCTTGACGGCAGGATTGTCCTGCCTGATCCGCGCCGTCGCCGCGGCGCCGTCCATCACCGGCATCACCAGGTCCATCAGCACGACGTCCGGGTCGAGCCGCCGGCACTCCTGCACCGCCTCGGCGCCGTCGGCCGCTTCGCCCACGACCTCGAGGTCCTCCGCCGCGGAGAGGTACGCCTTGAGTCCCTCGCGCACCACACCGTGGTCGTCGACGATCATCACCCGGATATCAGGTGTCTGCCCCATGGTCCTCCCTCTCAGCGTGCGACGTGGCCGCACCTGGTCCCTTCCACATCATGGTCACCGTGGTCCCTTCGCCCGCATGACTCTCCACGCGAAGGCCGGCGTCTATCCCCTGCGCGCGCTCGCGCATGGTCCGCAGCCCCATACTCCCGGGGCGCGCCGCCGCCGGGTCGAAGCCCACTCCGTCGTCGTGCACGGTCAGGCGCACGGCCTTTGCCTCGCCGGCGACCGCGACGCGGACGCGCGTCGCGTGTGCGTGCTTGGCCGCGTTGGTCAGGGCCTCCTGGGCCACCCGGTAGAACACCAGCTTCACGTCCACGGGCAACTTCACGTCCTCGTCCACCTCGACCTCGCAGGCGGTCTCGCCCTGGCCGGTGAGCGCCTCGCCGAGGCGCTCGAGCAGGTCCCCGAGCGGAGCCGAATCCAGCGTCTCGGGGCGGAGCTCGTAGAGCAGGGTCCGCATCTCACACAGCGCCGTCCGCATCAGGCGGCGAAGCGTCTTCGTATCCTGCAGCCCCTCTTCAGGGCCGCGCTGCCAGCTCGCGGGGAGGATCTCGGCGATCAGGTTGGCCGAGTAGATGGTCTGCGTCGCCGAGTCGTGCAGGTCGCGGGCGAGGCGCTGGCGCTCGTCGGTCGCCGCCTGGCGCGTCTCTCGCTGGTGCAGGCGCTCGTTCTCCACGGCGGCGGCCAGTCCGTCGGCCACCGATTGCGCAACGGTGATCTCGCGTGTGGTGAACGGAGCCGCCTCGTGCGGGCGAGCGATGGTGAGGACGCCGACGATCCGCGACCGCGTGACCATCGGCACGGCCATGAGCTGACACGGGTCATCGCCAGAGCACTCGCCGGCGACCGGCTGCTCGCAGGAGAGCGCGCTGACGACGAGGGCGGCCTCCTCGGGCGCGACCTCATCACCGACGATCTCGCACGCCTCGCAGGTCGTGGCGGCCTCGGCGTTCTCGTCAGGCTGCAGACACACCGCTGCGGAGCGGGCGCCGAACAGGTCGGCGATCTCGCGCCGCGCCGCATCCAGCGCCAGACCCAGATCGGTGCGCATGGCGAGCAGCTGGAAGATGCGGTGCATCGCGTCCAGCTCCCGCACCCGGCGACGCAGAGACGCTTCGATCTCGTGCCGCTCGGTCACGTCGCACCACGTGCAGCTCAGGTCCTTGCCCACGCGGATGACGCGGATGTCGAACCGCCGCTCCGGCTCGAGCATGTCGAAGGGGTACTCGATGTCCTCGAGCAGCAGCGGCTGCCCGGTCTCCAGCGTCCTCGCGAGGAGGTCCCTGGTCTCCTTAGCCGTATCTCCCGGCAGGAACTCCAGGATCTGCGCGCCCACCAGCCTCTCACGGTCCAGGCGCAGATGGACGATCGCAGCCTCGTTGGCCTCCACGCAGACGAAGTCGCCTACCTGCCCCTCATCATCCCGGAGAGCACGCACGACGACGTGAGGATCGAGAAGCGGATGGAGAGCCGCCAGGATCTGATCCTGCTGCCGCCGCCACCCGCCCCGCCGGTCGCCCACGTCCGGCCCCTCGTTTCTGGTTCCGGCGACGATCGTGTCGCTCACTCGGGTCCTCCACTCGGTCGACGTGCGTACGACTTCACTCCAAGTCTGCCCCGACCGGCGCCGGACGACATGGGACAAACGCCTAGAGCCGGTCACCACGGCCACGGTCCGACCTGGCTCATCGTCTAGGTCATGTCGAGACGACCGTCCTCCTCAAGTCGAGAGATTCGGTCGATGTGGGGCCGCCCGGCGGGGGGCACGATGAGCTCAGGCCGGAGAGAGAAACGCCGGCAAGTGCTCCGCAAATGATCTGCACACGAATGAGGAGAGACCAGCAATGAAGCGCATCAAGATCCTGTTCGGCCAGCGTCGTTTCCAGGTCCTGGCCACCCTGACCGGCGTGATCATGGCCGTCGCCGTCGTCGTCGGTTCGGGCGCGAGCTTCACAGCCCAGTCGGCCAACGCGGACAACGTCTTCTCGACCGGCACACTCGCCATGGAGAACACGCCGGACGGCATGTCGGCAACCATCACGAACATGGTCCCCGGCGACTGGCGCGACGCGTCCGTCAAGATCCAGAACACCGGCGACGTCCAGGGCCACTTCTTCCTCGAGCCCGTCTACGTCACCGAGAACACCCAGAAGATCGCCGACTACCTCGACCTGGTCATCAAGGACGGCGACGCCGTCGTGTACAAGGGCAAGCTCTCCGAGCTCCCGCAGGAGGACCTCGGTGTCTGGAAGGCCGACGAGGCGCACAACTACACCTTCAAGGTGAGCTTCCCGGACGCCGGCCGCGAGGCGAGCGTCAAGGGCGCCGGCGGCGTCGGCATCGACAACCAGTACATGGGCGCCACCACTACCGTCGACTTCAATTGGACCGCCGTCAGCGTCTCCCAGGACGCGCGCTGACCCACTGATCCTCGAGGGGCGGCCCGGGCAGCA
>CAIYOD010000158.1 GCA_903927755.1 uncultured Thermoleophilia bacterium
CGGCGCGCCGGGCGGCCGACGCGCGCCGGCTCCGGTGCGCGGCGCATGCCCGCCTGCCGTGAGTGCGCCGGCCGCGATCTTGCGTTCTCCGCCGCTACGGCGGCGTTCTGCTACGAAGGGCCGGCCCGCGCCCTGGTCACCGCCTGCAAGTTCCGCGCGCTCCGCACGCTCACCGACGACCTGGCGGAGAGAGCTGCGCCGGCGTTCGCGGCGGTCGCCGCCCGTGCCGGCGCCGAGGCCGTCGTGACCTCAGTGCCGGCTCACCGCGACCACCGGCTCGAGCGCGGGTTCGACCTCGCGGAGTCGTTCGCCCGGCGGCTTGCGCGGGACGCAGGGCTCGCCTATGCTCCGCTGCTCCGCCGCGTGCGCCACGGCGCCCGCCAAAGCGGGCTCGACAGGGCCTCGCGCGCGGCCAACGTCCATCATGCGTTCGCGTTGCGCGAGGACGCTTTTCGGGTAGGTACTAGACTCAAGCGAGTGATCATTGTCGACGACGTCTACACCACAGGTGAAACGTTGAACCAGTGTGCTGAAGCGCTCGCCCAAGCAGCTCCAGACCCCTACATCTTCACCTTCGCACGTACCGTACGTGCGACGCCTGCCCCAGCATCGCGAGACCACGCCGTCCCGAAGGAGCGATGTCGATGAAAACCCAGATCAAGGGCCGTAACGTCACCGTGACCCCCGCACTGCAGGACTACGCCAACGAGAAGATCGCGCACGTCCACAAGCTCCTGCTGCAGCGGAAGATCGACGAAGTGACGAGGGTAGAGCTCGAGCTCAGGGTCGAGAAGAACCCGAGCATCTCCGAGCCGTGCATCGCCGAGGCGACGGTGTTCACCCGCGGTCCCGTGATCAGAGCGCGCGAGGCCTCCACCGACATGTACGCCGCCATCGACCTGGTGAGCGACAAGCTCGTGCGCCGCGTCAAGAAGTACCACGACAAGATCCACGGCAAGACGAGGCACGGGCACGACAAGATCGTGGCCCCGGTGGAGCCGGCCCCCGAGCTCGCGCCCGTGGCCGCCGCCGCCGCGTTGGCCGACGAGATGGCCGGCGAGACAGAGCACGCCGGCGACAACGGCCGCATCGTCAAGACCAAGCAGTTTGCGCTCAAGCCCATGTCGATCAACGAGGCGACGCTTCAGATGGAACTCGTGGGCCACGACTTCTTCGTCTTCACGAACGCCGAGTCCAATCGGACCAACGTGGTGTATCGCCGCAACGACGGGCACTACGGCCTGATCGAGCCGGCGGAGAATTGACCACGAAGCGGATCAATCGAGGGGTGCGCCGCAGGTGCACCCCTCAGTTGACCACGAAGCGGATCAATCGAGGGGTGCGCCGCAGGTGCACCCCTCAGTTGACCACGAAGCCGGGTCAATCGAAGGGTGCGCCGCAAGGGGCACCCCTCAACTGAGTCTGAGCGCCTTCTGCCGCGCGTCCGGCGGCCGTCGCGAGCGCCGGGCGCAGGTCGTGCGACGCGGACGACAGGCTGTGCGACAATAGGCGTAGACCCTTTCTCCTAGATTCCGGAGCAGTGCCCCAGTGATCAAGATCGTCGACAAGCTGCTGCACGCCGGTGAAGGCCGGCGCCTCAAGACCCTCCAGGACCAGACCCAACGGGTCACCGAGCTGGAGCCCACCGTCTCCGGTCTCAGCGACGAGCAGTTGCGGGCCAAGACGGCCGAGTTCCGCCAGCGCCACGAGAACGGCGAACTGCTCGATGACCTCCTGTTCGAGGCGTTCGCCGTCGCCCGCGAGGCCGGCAAGCGCGCCCTCGGCATGCGACCCTTCGACGTCCAGGTGCTGGGCGGCATCGTCCTCCACGACGGCGACATCGCCGAGATGAAGACCGGCGAGGGCAAGACGCTCGTCGCCACGATGCCGATGTACCTCAACGGCCTCGCCGGCAACGGCGCCCACCTCATCACGGTGAACGACTACCTGGCCAAGCGCGATGCCGAGTGGATGGGCCAGGTCTACCGCTTTCTCGGCCTCGAGGTCGGCGTCATCCAGGCCAACATGACGCCGGAGGAGCGTCGCGCGCAGTACAACGCCGACGTCACCTACGGCACCAACTCCGAGTTCGGCTTCGACTACCTGCGCGACAACATGACCATGCGCCGCGAACACATGGTCCAGCGCGGACACGCCTACTGCATCGTGGACGAGGTCGACTCGATCCTCATCGACGAGGCGCGCACGCCGCTCATCATCAGCGGCGCCCCGGAGACGGCCGCCGACACGTATCGCCAGTTCGCGCGCGTCGTGCCGCGTCTCATTCCCGGCGAGGACTACGAGGTCGACGAGAAGCAGCGCACCGTGGCGGTCACCGAAGAGGGCGTCGCCAAGGTCGAGAAGGCACTCGACATCGACAACCTCTACAAGGACTCCAACGGCGGCCTGGTCAATCACTTCATCCAGGCCCTGCGCGCCGAGGCGCTGTATGCCAAGGACGTCGAGTACGTCGTCCAGAACGGCGAGGTCCTCATCGTCGACGAGTTCACCGGCCGCATCCTGGATGGCAGGCGCTACTCCGAGGGCCTGCACCAGGCCATCGAGGCCAAGGAAAAGGTGTCGATCCGCGAGGAGAACCAGACGCTCGCGACGATCACCCTGCAGAACTACTTCCGCATGTACGACGTCCTGGCCGGCATGACCGGCACGGCCAAGACCGAGGAAGACGAGTTCCGCCAGATCTACAAGCTCGAGGTCGTGCAGGTCCCGCCCAACGCGCCCCTGGTCCGCCTCGACGAGAACGACTACATCTTCACGACCGCCAAGGAGAAGTACGCCGCGGTTGTCGAGGACGTCGTCGAGCGGTACGAGAAGGGCCAGCCGGTGCTGGTCGGCACCGTGTCCGTCGAGGTCAGCGAGATGCTCTCGCGGCTGCTCGAGCGGCACGGCGTGGTGCACAACGTCCTGAACGCCAAGCAGCACGAACGTGAGGCGCACGTCATCGAGAACGCCGGCCAGAAGGGCTCGATCACGATCGCCACCAACATGGCCGGCCGCGGCGTCGACATCAAGCTCGGCGAGGGAGTGATCGCGGCCGGCGGCCTGTACGTGCTCGGCACCGAGCGCCACGAGAGCCGCCGCATCGACAACCAGCTTCGCGGCCGCGCCGGCCGCCAGGGCGACCCCGGCGAGAGCCGGTTCTACCTGTCGGCCGAGGACGAGCTGATCCGCCTCTTCGCCGGCGACCGCATGTTCCGCATCCTCAGCCGGCTCGGACCGCAGGAAGGCCAGCCGATCGAGGCCAAGATGCTGAGCAACGTGGTCGAGAAGGCACAGATCAAGGTCGAGGAGCTCAACTTCATGCGCCGCAAGAACGTCCTCAAGTACGACGAAGTCATGAACGAGCAGCGCCGCGTCATCTACGACCAGCGGCAGCGCATCCTCATGGGCGAGGACTTCGGCGAGCAGGTGCGAGAGATGGTGGCCGAGCTCGTGGAGAGCACCGTGCGTAACAGCCTGGAGGGCGTGCAGTACTCCGAGGACTGGGACCTCGATTCGCTGTTCATCGGGCTCAAGCAGGTCTACTCGCCCACACTCAAGAGGGACGCTATCGACGTCGAGGGTGGCACGGTCGACGAGGTGGTCGACCTCGCCGTGGACGACGCGCTCGAGCAGTACGACGAACGCGAGCGCCTGATCGGCTCGGACCAGATGCGTGTCGTCGAGCGCGCCGTGATGCTCCAGGTCATCGACGGCCGCTGGAAGGACCACCTGCTGGACATGGACTACCTGCAGGAGGGCATCCACCTGCGCGCTCTCGGCCAGCGCGATCCGCTGGTGGAGTACAAGGGCGAGGGCTTCGACCTCTTCAACGACATGCTGGAGAGCGTCAAGACGAGCACCGTGACGACGCTCATGAAGAACAGGCCCGAGGATCTGGCGATGTTCACCGCCATCACACTCGACGAGCCGGTGGTGGCGCTGAACTACACGAGCGGCGACGACCTGATCAACCAGACGTCGTTCACCGGCGCGGCGATGGCCGCGGGGGAGTTCCCCGCGGACGACGGCCTCGCCGACCAGCCGCTGCCCAACGTGGCGGCCGGCGGTGGTCGCGGCGGAGCCACGACCAGCACTGCGCCGGTCCAGGTGCAGCAGCGGATCGTGTACGACAAGGTCGGCCGCAACGACCCGTGCCCGTGCGGGAGCGGGAAGAAGTACAAGAAGTGTCATGGGGCCTGAGCAGCTTGCTGCTCTTGGGGCCATGCGGTGCGGACTGACTACGTGCGCTGTCGCCGGCTGCGCCGCTTCCTGAGCTAGCCTCGTCGCAGCGTCAGGAGGACCACCTCGGGTCGGGCGAAGAACCGCAACGGCAGGACGATGGTGCCCACCCCGGTGGTGACGAAGACGGGCACCGGCCCGTCCGTGACCAGCCCCACCCGGTACTTCTGGCCGTAGCGCGAAGGCACGAACGGCGCCCAGAGGCCGAACGCCGTGACCTGGCCGCCGTGGGTGTGGCCGGCGAGAAGGAGGTCGACAGGGGCGCCTCCCAGCGACTCGGCGACGTCGGGGCTGTGGTCGACGAGCAGCACGAAGTCCTCGGCCGTCGCGTCGTCCAGAGCTTGCGCGACCGTCTGCCGGTCTTCGGCGACGCCGCTCAGGCCGCTGAGCCGGAGGCGAGAGCCGTCTCGGCGCAGCCATACGCCGTCGTCGTAGAGTTCCTTGACGCCTGCGGCGGCCATGACCGGCGCCACATTGACCTCCAGGAGCGCGTGGTCGTGGTTGCCGAGGACGCCGTAGACGCCAAGTGGCGCCCTCAGCCGAGCGAGCTCGTCGAAGACGAACTCGATGTCCGAGGCCGACTGCTTGCGGTAGATGTAGTCGCCTCCGAGGACGATGAGGTCGGGGTGGAGGGCGTTCACGCGGTCCACGGTCGCTCGCACACGTCTCCTCGAGACGAACGACCCGTAGTGGATGTCACTGACGAATGCGACTCGCAGGCCGTCGAACGCGGGCGGCAGGTCGGCACTGCGAAAGGTGACCCGGTTGACGCGAAGCGAGCGCGCCTCGAGCAGCATCACTCCGACGAGGGCGATGCAGGCGAGAAGGACGACGGCGCCTGCGAGGAGCCGCAGGCGGCGCCGGCGTGGGCGCGGCGGGCGGCGGGCGGGACGATCCATGAGGGGAGTCTAGCGCGCTGCTCGGTCGCGGGCGCTAGCGTCGGATGACGCCTTCCGCGAGGAGCGCGGCGCACGCCTCCGCCGAAGTCGGCCTGCTGTAGAGGAAGCCCTGGATGGCGTCGCAGCCTTCGTCGCGCAGAGCGCCGCGCTCGCCGACCGTCTCGACGCCCTCGGCCACCACCGTCAGGCCGAGGCGATGGCCGAGGGCGATCACCGATGCGGCCACCGCCGCGTGCTCGGGTACGGCCAGCAGGTCACGCACGAACGACCTGTCGATCTTCACGGTGGAGATGGGCAGGCGCACGAGGTGGCTCAGCGACGAATAGCCGGTGCCGAAGTCGTCGAGCGCGATGCGCACCCCCATCGCCCGCAGGGCTCCAAGGATCTGGGCGGTATGGCGCGCATCCCTCATCGCCGCCGTCTCCGTGATCTCGAGCTCCAGGCAGCGGGGGTCGAACCGCGTGGCACGGAGGACCCGCCGCACCGTGTCGACCAGCGTCTTCTCGTGCAGTTGGCGGGCGCTGATGTTGACGCTCATGCGCAGGGAGGATCCGAACCGCCGCTGCCACGCGCGACCCTGGCGGCACGCCTCCTCCAGGACCCACGCTCCGATGGGGATGAGGACGCCGCTGTCCTCGGCCGCGGGGATGAAATCCATCGGCTGCATGACACCGCGTTCCGGGTGGCGCCAGCGCACCAGCGCCTCGACGGCGACGATCTCCTCGGTGGCCGCGTTCACGATCGGCTGGTACTCCAGAAAGAACTGGTCGGCGTGCAGCGCCCGGTGCAACTCCGCGTCGAGCTCCAGGCGGTCCCGACGCTCGGCGTTCATGCTGGAGTGGAAGAACTGCCAGCGGTCGCCGCCCTCGTCCGACGCCCGATGCATGGCCGCATCGGCGTTGCGCAACAATTCGACCGCCGTCACGCCGTCGCTCGGGTAGATGGCCACGCCCATGCTCAGCGTGAGGAAGAGCTCGTGCCGACCGACCGTGATCGGCTCGGCCACGATGGACAGGATGCTGCCGACGACGGCGGTCGCTTCGGCCGGGCCTGCTGCTCCGGGCAGCAGGGCGGCGAGCGAGCCTCCGCCGAGGTGCGCGAGCGTATCCTCGGCGCGGCCGGCGTGCTGCAACCGGCGCCCGAGCTCCTCGAGGAGCTTGTCGGTGTCTTCGGCGCCGAGCGACGAGTGGACGGTCTCGAAGCGGTCAATCCGCATCGCCGCGACCGAGAAGGCCAGGCGCTTGCGCGCGGCGTGCTTGACCGCCTGGCCCACGCGGTCCTCCAGGAGCGCCCGGTTCGCCAGGCCGGTCACCGGGTCGTGGAGCAGCAGGTGGCGGATCTTCTCCTCGTCGTCCTTCTGCCTGGTGCGATCGACGATGACGCCGGTCGCGCCGACGATCGTCCCATCGGCGTCGTACCGTGGCGCCGTCTTGAGCGTCAGCCAGAGCCTCCGTCCGCTGATGGCCGTGTAGGGTCCCTCGAAGAGACTCTCCCTGCCCTGCACGGCCAGTTGTATCGCCTCGAGGAACTCGGTGCCCACATCGAACGCCGAGATGGGTCTGCCGCGGTAGGAGTCGACGGGTGCGCCGATGATCTCCTCGAACGCCGGGTTGCAGTCGAGGAAGACGAGGTCGCGGTCCAGGAGGAACACCCCGACCGGTGAGCCGTCGTACAGCACACGAAAGCGCTGCTCGGACTCGCGCAGGGCGCGCTCGGCCTCGACCCGCGCCGTCTCATGGTGGTGGCGTTGGCGCCACTCGTGGAGGACGGGGGCGGTCGAGGCGGCGATGCTCTCGAGCAGGCGCACGTCCTCGCCGCCGAAGTCGGTGTCGCGTTCGGCGACGATGAACAGGCCGATCGTCTCTTCTCCGTACACGATCGGTGCGGCCGCGGCCCGGCTCACGGGCAGGTGACCCTCGGGCACCACGCCCGCCTCTGACAGCACCTGCGTCCTGCCCGTCCGGATGGCTCGGGACCAGGTGTTGTCACTCCAGGCCTCCTCGGGGAACCGCATGGGTCGTCCCTCGACGCGGCAGGCGTCCCAGACCTCCGCGTCGAGCGATGGTGCGACCAGTGATCCGTCCTCGTCCAGATAGCCGAAGAACCCCCAGCGCCCGCCGAGCGCCTCGCGCACGACGCGCAGGACCTCCGTGAACATCTGGTCCGGCGGCACCGTGAGGAAGATGGTCGCGATGGCCGCATGCAGTTCGAGTTCGCGTCGCGAGGCGCGAAGCTCGTCCTCGATCTGGTGCTGGTCCGTGACGTCGAGGAGGATGCCTTCCTGCGCGACGGGGTCGCCCTCCTTGTCGGTGACCAGTGTGAAGCGGTCGAGCAGCCAACGCTCTCCGCCGTCCTTGGTGCGGATGCGATACTCCGCCGCGCCGCGCCCGGCGTCGCCCGCAGCCCGGGTGGCCTCATCCAGCCGAGGCACGTCCTCGGGGTCCATGATGTCGACCCAGCGGAAGTCCGCGTCCGTCAGCTCCTCGACGGAGTAGCCGGTCACGCTCACGTCGCCACCCGCGATGAGCTCGTCGCTCCACGGCGCGACCGCCTGCGAGCGGTACACCATGCCGGGGATGTTGCCGATGGTGGTGCGCAGGCGGCGTTCGCTCTCGGCCTGCGCGTCCAGCGCCTCGTGCAGGCCGGTGACGTCGATCAGGAGGCCGATCATCTCCGCAGGACGACCGTCATCTCCGGGCACGAACACGGCCCTGTCGAGCACCCACCGCACCTCACCGCCCGCCGTGACGATGCGGTACTCCGACTCGGTGTCGGCGGACCCGGCGTCGACGTCGCGGTGCAACTCCCCGACGATCCTGTCCAGGTCGTCGGTATGCACGATGTCCGCCCAGGTCCGCGCTCCGTCCGTGAACTCCGCGGGGTCGTGACCGAGCAGCGCCCGGAACCCCTCGCTCAGGAACGACGTGTGCCACGGTTCGTAGAGGTCGCTGCGGTAGGCCGCGCCGGGCAGGCTCTCGACGAGTCCGCCGACCATCTGCTCACGCTCGTGCAGCGCGGCCTCAGTACGACGCAGCTCGGTGATGTCGCTGACGAAGCCTTCGAGGTAGAGGAGGCCGCCCTTCTCATCACGCACCCCGATGCCGCGTTCCCAGACGCTGCGTGTCTCTCCGTCTTTGCGGTCGATCCGGTACGTGATCTTCCAAGGCGCGCGCCGCTTCAGCGCATGCTGGATGGAGTCCCAGACCTGCTGGCGGTCCTCAGGGACGATGATGTCGCCGTACGATGTCCCGCCGTCGCCGATCAGCTCGTCGGGGGAGTAGCCGGTCAGGTCGAGACAGCCGTCGCTGAGGACGTTCATGCTCCAGTCGCTGTCGTTCGCGCAGCGGTACGCCATCCCGGGGATGTTGGCGAGCAGCGTCTGCATGGACCTGTCGCGCTCCGCCAGCTCGCGCACCGCTCGGCGCTGCTCCGTCACGTCGACGAGGACGGCGAGAGAGCGGATGATGCTGCCCGTGGTGTCACGCTCGGAGGTCGCGGACAGGAGTACATCCACCAGCGAGCCGTCTTTGGCGATCATCTGGTAGGGGACGTCCTCGCAGGTGCCGATGGCGAAGAACGCGGGGAGTACCTCCTCGCGCGCGAAGCGCTGCGACTCCCCGGTCAGGAACTCGATGGACGGGCGTCCGAGTACCTCGTCGGCGGTGTACCCGAGGCGCTGCAGCCAGCGATTGCTGACGCTGAGCAATCGGCCTTCGGCGTCGATCGAGTGGAGCATGACCGGCGTGCGCAGGTACAGCGTCCGGTACTTCTCCTCGCTCTGGCGCAGCGCTTCGGCCGCACGCCTGCTCTCCGTGATGTCGCGCGCGATCATCAGGAGGGTCCCGCCGTCGCGCGGCACGAGGCGGACCTCGTCGTAGCGGATGGCCGTCGGAGTCACCGTGGCGATCTCGGCGGTGACCGGCTTGCCGGTGGCGCGTGCCAGGGCGACCGCCTTGCGGACCCGCGCCGATGCGTCCTCGGTCAGGCTCTCCCAGACCGGCGCGCCGACTCCCCCTCCAGTCAGGACGCCCGGGACGCCGGGGGCCGCGTCGCGCGCGCCTGCGACGCGGCGCACTTTGTCGTCGGCGTCGACGTAGACGTAGGTGTCGGGCAGGGTCTCCACCAGGTCGTTGAGCTCTGCCAGCGTGGCGTGCAGAGCGTCCCGGGTCTCTTTGATCCTGGTGATATCGACGAGCGTCAGGACGACATCCTCGAGCTCGCCGGCCGGAGAGAACAGCGGCTCGGCCGAGATGCGCAGACAGATGGTGTTCCCGTCGGCGTCCAGCAGACCGACCACCTCGCCCTCGACCCGTTCGCCGGAGAACGCCAGGTGCGCGATGGTCGACGAGGCGGGTTCGATGCCGTCACCCGCCTCGGTCACCCACGTCCCGGCCCACTGCCGCACTTCTCGGAGGCTGGCGCCGCGGGCCTTGACCGGGTCGACCCCCAGCAAGAGGGCGGCCGCCCGGTTCAAATCGATGATGGTGCCGTCGGCGGCGCAAACGAGGACGGCGGCGCCGACGGCGTCCAGGCCGACAGCCGGAAGCTCGGGAATGCTCGCGCGCGAGGGAGACGCTCCGTCCCCCCCGTTGCGCTTCGCGCCCGTGCGCTTGCCGCCCGCTCGGCCGTCAGGCTGCCTGTCCGCCTTGTGCTCCGCTCTGCCCGCCATCCGTCTCCTGGTGCCCCGTCGGGACTACTCTGCCCATCCGCGTGCGGCCTGAGTCGCGTTCGCGAGCCGGAGGTGAGCATGTCCCGTGCCCAGTATCGGCCCGGACGGCGGGAGGCTGAAGCCCGGCCGCTATTCGGGTACACTACGTCGGTCATGACGATCAACGCCTCAGAAGCACTCGTTCACCTGGATGAGCTCCGCGAGCGGCTGAAGGAAGCCTCAGGGCGCCTCGGTTGGCTGCGGAGCTATCTTTGACCCCCCCAGGCTGACAGAGCAGATCGAGGCGCTCGAAGAGCGCATGCGCGCTCCCGACTTCTGGGACGACCAGGAGCAGGCCTCCAGAGTGTCCGCCGAGTACAGTCGCGCCAAGCGCAGGCTCGAGGATTTCGCCGCCCTCGAGGCCCGGTTCGCCGATCTCGAGTCCACCGAAGAGCTGCTGCGCGAGGAACTGAGCAGCGACGCCGTGGACGACGAGCTCCTGGAGGAGCTCGTGAGCGGCGTCGCCGCCCTCGAGGCCGACCTGCAGCGCGGCGAGGAGCTCCGCTTCTTCAGCGGCAAGTACGACGAGGGCGGCGCGATCCTCACCATCCATCCCGGCGCCGGCGGCACCGAGTCGCAGGACTGGGCCGAGATGCTGCTGCGCATGTACCTGCGCTGGTTTGAGCAGCGCGGCTTCAAGGTCGAGATGAACGACCTGCAGGATGGCGACGAGGCGGGGCTCAAGAGCGCCACGCTGACCGTGGAAGGCGAGAACGTGTACGGGCTCATCCAGGCGGAGCGGGGAGTGCACCGTCTCGTCCGTATGAGCCCCTTCGACTCGGCCAACCGTCGCCACACCAGTTTCGTCTCCGTCGACGCTTCGCCGCTGGTCAGTGACGACGTCGACGTCGAGATCAACGAGGACGACCTGCGCATCGACACCTACCGCTCCAGTGGGGCCGGCGGGCAGCACGTCAACAAGACCAGCTCCGCTATTCGTATCACCCATCTGCCGACCAACATCGTCGTGCAGTGCCAGAACGAGCGCTCGCAGCTGCAGAACAAGACGGTGGCCATGCACATGCTGAGGTCCAAGCTGGTCGAGCTCGAGGAGCGCAAGCGGACCGAAGAGCTCGCGCGCGAGCGCGGCGAAGTGCTGAACGTGGATTTCGGCAGCCAGATCCGCAGCTACGTCCTGCACCCGTACCAGATGGTCAAGGACACGCGCACCGGCCACGAGGTGGGCAACGCGCAGAGCGTGCTCGACGGTGACCTCGACGGGTTCGTGCACTCCTATCTGGTCTGGCGCGCGGGCGGCAGCGAGTCGCGCAAGTAGCGTGAGCACCTGTCGCTCTCCGGTGGACGAGCCGGGGCCGGTGCTCGACGGCATGCTGACCCGGCTCCGCCCGGTGCGAGAGCAGGACCTGCCGAGACTCCTCGCCATCCTCGACGAGCCCGAGGTGGCTGCGTGGTGGCGACGTTCCGAGTGGGAGCGTGTCGACGAGCCCGGCGCCCAGACCCTCGCGATCGAGTCCGGCGGCGCCGTCGCCGGCTGCATCCAGTACTCGGAAGAGACCGACCCCGACTACTTCTCGGCGGCCGTGGACATCTTCGTCGGCACGGCCGCCCAGGGCCGCGGGGTCGGCCCGGACGCCATGCGCACGCTGATGGCCTGGCTGGTCGACGTGCGCGGGCACCACCGTCTGACCGTGGATCCGGCGGCGGAGAACGCCCGAGCCATCCACGTGTACGAGGGTCTCGGGTTCCGGCCTGTGGGCGTGCTCAAGAGCTACGAACGCGTCGAGGACGGCGTCTGGCGCGACGCGCTGCTGATGGAGCTCCTCGCGGAGGACTTCAGGCGGGCGTGAGGGCCTGCGGCCCCGCCGCTCTCACTGTACCGGGATCTCGTACTCCGTGAGGAACGCCGTCAGCGCGGTGAACTCCTGGTCGAGCTGCTCCTCCATCCGGCCTGGGTACCGCTGCTCGATGTAGCTCAGCGTGTCCTTCTTGCTGTGCCAGACCTCGCGGTCCTTGACCGTGTTCAGGTAGCCGTCCTTGTCGCCGAGCAGCCAGTTGGTGGCCTCGAAGTAGAGGTAAGGGATGCCCGCCTTGCGGAAGGCCACGTGGTCACTCCAGTCGCCGGTGGTGCCGTAGGCGTGGTCCTTGTTCAGGCCGGGGCTGGTGAGGATGGAGATGCCGAGGCCGCGCGCCACACTCCTGAATGCGAGCTGCGGCCACGCTGCTTCCTTGCTGCTGTAGCAGTAGAGGCGGTCGCCGGTGGCCACCGAGTCGAAGTTGATCATGAGGACGGTGTCCGTGCGGGCCTGGTCGCTCATCTCGGCGACGTAGTGCGTGGAGCCGCGCAGGCCCACCTCCTCGGCGCCGAAGGCGACGAAGACGAGGGTGTACGGCGTCTGCTCGTCGCGCAGGGCATCGGCCAGCTCCATCATGAGGGCGACACCGCTTGCGTTGTCGAACGCGCCGCGACCGATGGCCACCGAATCGTAGTGGGCGCCGATCACGATCTGCCGGCCGCTCACTCCGGGCTTGACGGCGACGATGTTGCGCGAGTGGCGGGTCTTGCCGCCTTCGGTGAAGGTGAAGTCCTGCGTGTCCGGCGTGTAGCCGAGGTCGCCGAACCACTGGAGGATGCGGTCACCCGCGTGCACCTCCGTCGAGAGGCCGGCGACACGCGACCCGAGTTCGTCGCTGAGCTCCGCCATGTACTCGTAGGCGCTGGTGCCGGCGGTGGGACCGGCGACCGGCACCGGCTCCTGTGCGGCATCGGACGTGTGCGTGCTCACGGCGGCGACGCCGAGGGTGAGCACGGCCGCGAGGATGACGACGGCGATGACGGCGAGCGTGGTCTTGCGCATGGTGACTCCCCGGGACGTGGTGGCGACTGTGGGACTGCTTCTACACGGCTCCGGACCGCGGGTCAAATGGCTTCGTCGGGGACGCTGCGCGCGAGCGTCCGGGACGGCTGCGATACCATGGGCCGGTGAGCGACTCCGGCTACCCGAAGATCGAGCTGCACGTCCACCTCGAGGCGACCATCCGGCCCGAGCGGCTCCTCGAGTTCGGCCGCCGCAACGACGTCAAGCTGCCGGCGCGTTCCGTTGCGGGCCTCGAGCGGTTCTGCCGCTTCAGCGGGTTCGACAGGTTCATCGTCGTCTGGGTCAAGACCACCAGCGTGCTCCGCCGGCGCAGCGACTTCCGCCGGGTCGTCGTCGACTACGCCGCCGACCTGGCGGCGCAGGGCTGCTTCTACGCCGAGCCTCTGTTCTCGCCCTCCGAGCCCGTGAACCGGGGCACGCCCTGGCAGGAGGTGTTCGAGGGCTACTGCGACGGCGCCGACGAGGCGCGGGAGCTGCACGGCGTGGAGCTTCGCTTCACGCCGGACATCACGCGCAACTTCCCGCCCGAGATCGGGGAGCAGCTCGCGGAGTGGGCGGTGCGGTACCGCGAGCGCGGCGTGGCCGGGATCAGCCTCGGCGGGAGCGAACACCGGTTCCCGCCGGCGCCGTTCGCGCGCGCCTTCGCCATCGCCCGCGAGGGCGGCCTCAAGGCCGCGCCGCACGCCGGCGAGACCGCCGGACCGGCGTCCATACGCTCGGCCCTGGACGATCTTCACGCCGATCGCCTGCGGCACGGCGTGCGCGCCGTCGAGGACCCCGTACTGCTCGCCGAGCTGGCCGAACGCGGGATCGTCTGCGACGTCACGCCGGTGAGCAATCTGCGCACCGGCGTGGTGCGCTCACTGGACGAGCACCCGCTGCCGGCGATGCTCGCCGCCGGAGTGAGGTGCTCCATCGGGAGCGACGACCCGGTGCTCATGCAGACGTCGCTCACCGGGGATTCGGACGTCGCCGTCCGGCTGGGGCACACGCCGCGGGCGATGTACGAGCACGCGCTCGCGGGCGCGTTCTGCGACGAGCCCACGCGCGCCCGCCTCAAGGCCGCGGGCGACACTTACGATTGGGGCGCGGCAGCCGATACCTAAAGGGCGCACTCAGGTGCCACGCCGGCCGAGTCGGCTCGGGCTGGACAGGGCACTGTACCGATACCACCCGCCCCCGGAGGTCACGTTGCGCGCTCGTCGCCTCGGCACTGTCATCATCCTGCTCGCCCTGGCCTACGCGCTGGCGGCTCTACTCTTGCCGCTGGACGTGGTGGAGATCATCGGCGCCCCCCTCGTGGTGGCCGGCGCCTACTTCCTGGGGCTGCGCGGCGGGATCGTCGTCGCGCTCTGGGCGACGTTGATCGCGACGATCGCCTTCGTCAGCATCCACCAGGGAGATCTCAGAGACTACGTGGTCACCGTGATCGGCTATCTGGTCATCGGGGTGCTGGTCGGCCTTGCGGTCGACCGCTTCAGTCGCCAGAAGCGGCAACTGGAGGAATCCATCGAGGAGGCGGGCCTGGCGCGTAAGCTGCTCGCCGCCAGCGAGGGACGCTATCGCCTCCTCTTCGAGCAGAGCGCCGACCCGGTGTACCTGCACGGCCTCGATGCCGCCGGCGAGCCCACCCGGTTCCTGGCCGTCAACGACGCGACCTGCGCTCTGCTGGGGTACACGCGCGGGGAGCTTCTCGGCCTGACCCCGCGCGCTATCGACGCGGCGCCGGCGCCCGGCCAGCTGCGACGGATGATGGCCGAACTGCAACTCGAGGGCGCCGTCCACTACGAGAGCGTCCGGCGCCGAAGTGACGGCGAGCTCATCCCCGTGGAGATCAGCTCCAGCTTGACGGAGGTCGAAGGGGAGTTCGTCGTGCTGTCCATCTCGCGGGACATACGCGAGCGCCAGCGCGAGGTCCGGCGCCTGCAGGAGCTCACACTGCGCGACGAGCTCACGGGGCTGCTCAACCGTCGCGGTCTCGACGTCATGCTGCCCGAGCAGGCGAAGCGCGCCAAGCGCTCGGGCCGTCCGGTCATCGTGGTCTACGGCGACATCGACCGGTTCAAGACGCTCAACGACACCTACGGGCACGAGCGCGGCGACGAGGTGCTGGTCGCCGTCGCCGGCGCGCTGCGGGCGGCCTTCCGCGAGACCGACCTGATCGCCCGGCTCGGCGGAGACGAGTTCTGCGTGATCGCCGAGGCCGACGACATCGACCCGGCCCTTCTCGGCGAGCGTCTGGACGGAGCCGTGAAGGCGGCCGGCGAGGGTCTCGGCGTGCGCGTCGGCCTCAGTCACGGCGAGGTGACGACCGACTGGCGTGGCCTTGAGGATCCCCGCGTGGTGCTGGACGAGGCGGACACGCGCATGTACGCGGCCAAGCACACGCGCGATGACGGCTGAGCGTGCGCCTCGAGGCCGCGCTTCGCCGTCCGCACTTGAGGGTAGAATACAGACCTGATAAGGTTTGATTCAGACGACGGGAGCCGGTTTCTCGCTCAGGCGCCACGCGCCGGGCCTTCCTCCCGCATGCGACCCACAGACATTGTGATCAACCGGGCAGTGTTCTGAAAGAAAGGAACACCAGTCCGTACCGAGTCTGGCCGCCCTGCGGGTGGCCCCCCACAAGACGAACTCCCGCGCACGCCGCTGATCCCTGGTGAGCATTCAGGCTCACCAGTGGAGAGCGCAGCGTCGCCGCGTACGGAATCGTCGAGGAAGAGAGAATCTGTGACCCCCAGCACCACCGACACGACCATCCCTGCACCGGCCGAGCGCTCCTCAGAGGGCGCTGCGTCCGCCGAGAGCACGGAGAAGCGCCGCCGCAAGCGCGGCGGCAGGCGCCGCCCCGGCAGTGGCGGCGCGGACGGCGCCGCGCAGAGCGGCGCTCCGCAGGCTCCACCGGCCCCGAAGGCCGAGGCGGCTCCGGCACAGGCTTCGCCGGCCTCCGCCTATTCCGGCGCCCCGGCGCCTGCTGCGCCGACCGCCACCCCAGAGCGTGAAGAGCACTCCAGTGGGCACGGCGAGAGCCGCGGCCACCGTGACGACCGCCCGCGCCGTGACGACCGTGGCGGCAAGGGCCGCGGCGATCGGGAGCGCGACCGCGGCCACGGCCGTGACCGCGGCGGCCAGGGCGTCGACGAGTCCTACAAGGAGCGCAAGCACGTCGAGCAGCCCGCCGGCCCGGCCCCCGAGGTCGAGATCCCGGCGTTCGCCGCCCTCGGTCTTGAGGGCAAGCTGCTGGCCGGCGTCGCCGCGATGGGCTACTCGGAGCCGACTCCGATCCAGGAGCACGCCATCCCGCGTGTGCTCGCCGGCCGCGACGTCGTGGGCTGCGCCCAGACGGGCACCGGCAAGACGGCCGCCTTCGTGCTGCCGATCCTCCAGAACATGAGCGCGCCGATGATCGTCGACGGCAAGAAGGCGCATCCGACCGCCCTCGTCGTCACCCCGACCCGCGAGCTCTGCGGCCAGATCGAGGAGGTCGGCGAGACGCTGGCCACCTACAGCGGCCGCCGCGTCGTCGCCGTCTTCGGCGGCGTGCCGTACGATCCGCAGGCCAAGCGCATCCGCAAGGGTGTCGACCTCCTGGTCGCGACCCCCGGGCGCCTGCTCGACATGCTCCGCCAGGGCGACGTCCTGCTGGACAAGGTCGACACGCTCGTGCTCGACGAGGCCGACCGCATGCTCGACATGGGCTTCTGGCCGGACGTGAAGCGCATCATCGACGCCATCCCCTCGCAGCGCCAGAACCTGTTCTTCAGCGCCACGATGACGAAGACCGTGCTCAGCATCATCTCGGACACGCTGCACGACCCCGTCTTCATCGAGCTGGGCGGCACCGCCCAGCCGGTCGACAACGTCGAGCAGAAGGTCCTGCCGGTCAACCACGAGCAGAAGGTGGACCTGCTGGTCGAGTACTTCCGTCATCACGACCCCGAACGCACCCTGGTCTTCACGCGCACGCGCCGCCGGGCGGAGCGCCTCGCGCGCACGCTCAACAAGGCGGGCATCACCTGCGAGGCCATCCACGGCGACCGCACGCAGGGCCAGCGCCAGCAGGCGCTCGACGGGTTCAAGAGCGGCAAGATCGCCGTGCTCGTCGCGACCGACGTGGTCGCCCGCGGCATCGACGTGGACAACATCACGCACGTGATCAACTTCGACATCCCGACCAACCCCGAGGACTATGTGCATCGCATCGGCCGCACGGCCCGGGCCGGCGCCAGCGGCATCGCCGTGAGCATGGTCACCGCCGAGGACGTGCACGATCTGGTCGCCATCGAGCGGCTCATCGGAGCGACGCTCGAGCGTCACGACCTGCCGGAGTTCGACTACGACAAGCGCGTGATCCTCGAAAGCAGCCAGGTGAGGCCGCGTCCGGGCAAGCTGCTCTGGAACGGCGGCGCCCACCGCTCCTGGAACAAGACCGGCGTCAAGCGCCGCGTCCCGGGCAAGCGGTCACGCTGACGCGCTGATCCGCCCGGGGGCAAGGCGGTACAGGCTCGACTCAGGCTCCGGCTGACACCGCGCCGAGAGCTTGCTATACTCCCGTTCCTGCGTGGGCGACTAGCTCAGTTGGGAGAGCGCGTGCTCGACAAGCACGAGGTCGTTGGTTCAATTCCAACGTCGCCCACCATCCTCTTCTCCCCTCGGCCATTGGCCCGCCCGGCCAAGTGCCCCGCTCCCGTTTGCCTGTTCCGCCGGGATCCTCGCGGGCGCCGGTCGTCGATCCGAGCGTAGAGTCGGACCGACATACTTGGTGACCGACGGCTGCGACCCTGACGCGCGGCCACCGTCTCCGGCCGCCGCTGTAACCCGACGCAGGAGGGCGAGTCATGCACGGGTATCACGGACGCATCCTCAAAGTCGACTTGGCCGACGGATCCACTGAGGTGATCCATCCTCCCGACGAGTGGCTGCGGGACTTCGTCGGCGGCGAAGGCCTCGGGATGCGCCTGTACTGGGAGTACCTGCTTCCGGAGAGGGATGTGTTCGATCCCGCGGAGCCGCTGATCTTCACGACGGGACCGCTGACGGGCACGTCGGCGCCGGCGAGCGGCCGCACCGTCCTCGTCTTCCGCTCGCCGGCGACGGGCGCCGTGGGCGCGAGCAACTGCGGCGGCTACTTCGCCCGTGAGCTCAGCCGGGCGGGCTGGGATGGACTGATCGTCGTCGGTCGTTCCCGCCGCCCGACGCTCCTGCACGTCACCGCCGACGGCGCGGCGCTGCTGGACGTCACCGACCTGTGGGGGAAGCGCGTCAAGCCCACCGAGGCGGCCGTCAAGGAGCTTCTCGGTGACCCCAAGGCGCAGGTCGCCTCCATCGGGCCCGCCGGGGAGAAGCTCGTGCGCTTCGCCAGCATCCTCACCGATAAGCACCGGGCATTCGGGCGCGGTGGCCCCGGCGCGGCGATGGGCAGCAAGAACCTCAAGGCCATCGCCGTGCGAGGGCAGGGAGAGCTGCCGAAGCCCGCCGACCCCGCGGCGCTCAAGGCGGCAGGCAAGGCTGCGCGTGAGGAGTGCATGGCCGAGGAGTTCGTGAAGACGGAGCTCGGCCCCTACGGTACGCCCAGCTTCTACTCCGCGCTCTCGAGCGTCGGCATCCTGCCGACGGACAACTGGCGTCGCGGCAGCTATCCGGAATCTCTGGGCGAGCTCGACCACGAGCCGTATCACGAGAAGCTGATCGTGAAGAAGTACGCCTGCTCGGGATGCCCCATAGGGTGCGGACGTCTGACGAGCCTCAAGGACGCGGACGGCTACCCGCTCAGCGAAGGCGGCGGTCCTGAGTACGAGACCGTGGCTGCGTTCGGCAGCAAGCTGTTGCTGAACGACATCGCCGCGGTGACCGCCGCGAACCACGTGGCCAACGACCTCGGTCTCGACACGATCTCCACGGGCCAGGTCATCGCAACCGCGATGGAGTGGTTCGAGACCGGCCTCCTCGGCCCCGAGCAGGTCGGCGGACTCGATCTCACCTGGGGGAGCAAAGACGCCGTCCTCGCGCTCATCGGGGCCATCGGCCGTCGCGAGGGCATCGGCGATCTGCTCGCCGAGGGCGTGATGCGGGCCGCCACCGAGCTCGGACCGCAGGCGGCCGCGGCGGCGATGCACGTCAAGGGGGTGGAGATGCCGGCCGACGGCGTCCACGCCAGCCACAGCATGGCCATCGTCCATGCGTGCAGCGCCCGGGGCGCCGATCACCTGCGTCCCTATACGTCCGCCATCGACGCGCTGGGGTGGCGGAGCGAGGAGCTCGGGATAGTCGGGGAGATCGATCCTCTCGCCGACGGCGAGAAGTCCTGGGTCAAGCCGTTCCAGGAGCTGTGCATGGCCACGAACCTCATGGGCATCTGTCTCTTCACCGTCATCACCCTCGCCGTGCGGCCGTCGACCTGGGCGGGCCTTCTGGAGACCGTCACCGGTGAGGCGTGGACCAAGGAGCGGCTGCTCGAGGCGGCGGAACGGACGATCGACCTGGAGAGGCTCATCAACGCCCGCTTCGGTCTCGACCGCTCCGCCGACACGCTCCCCGACCGGTTCACCAGGGAGACCGTGGCGGATGGTCCCGGCCACGGCACCATGGTCGACCTCGACGCCGTGCTGGACAGTTACTACACGTCGATGGGCTGGGAGCTCGACGACGGGCTGCCCAGCCGGCAGACCATGCGGCGGCTCGGTCTCGAGTGGGCCGCCGCTGCGACGGCGGGCGCTTCCGTCTGACCGGGGGGCATGCGATGCGGCGGCGGGCGGCCGGGAGAGCC
>CAIYOD010000159.1 GCA_903927755.1 uncultured Thermoleophilia bacterium
CCGACGCCGCGCTCGGAGAGCTCTCCGGCGTCGGCGGCGAGCTGCCGGACCCGCAGCTGCTCGACGCTTCGTTCAAGCGCCAGGAGGCGCTCTGCTCGTCGCGCATCGAGGGCGCCCAGGTGAGCCTCTCCGACCTGTACCTCGACCAGGTCGGCGCCGCGCGCCAGAGCGTGCCGCGCGACCACCTGCGCGAGGTGCGCGCCTGCATCTCGACCCTGAGGTTCGGCGTCGAGTTGCTGCGCGAGGAGCAGCTCTCTCTCGAGTTCATCAAGGCGCTGCACGAGCGCCTCCTGCGCGGCGAGGTCGGCGGCGCGCGCACGCCGGGTGAGTTCCGCACCTCGCAGAACTGGCTCGGCCTGCCCGGCGCCACCATGGCGACGGCGACCTACGTGCCGGCGCCGGTCGACCTGTTGCCGGACGCGCTGGCAGCGTTCGAGGAGTTCCTCCAGCAGCGTGGCACGCTGCCCGACCTCATCCAGTGCGCGATGCTCCACGCGCAGTTCGAGAGCATCCACCCGTTCGTCGGCGGCAACGGCCGTCTGGGACGGCTGCTCATCACGCTGTTCCTCATGGAGCGCCAGCGCCTCACCAGGCCGCTGCTCTATCTCTCGGCGTTCCTCGAGGGCCACCGCGACGAGTACTACGCGCTGCTGCAGCGCGTGCGCACGCACAACGAGTGGACGCCGTGGCTCACGTTCTTCGCCGTCGGCGTCCACGAGACGGCCGAGCGCGCGACCCGTCAGGCGCGCGCGCTCATCCGTCACTACGAGCGCGACCGCGAAAAGGTCAAGGGTCACACGCTGCGGCTGGCCGACGAGCTTTTCCGCACGCCGGCCATGACCGTGCCGGAGGCCAAGCGCATCCTCGAAGTCACCGACCCGACGGCGCGCCGCGCGGTGCGCGAGCTCGAGGCGCGCGGCCTGCTCGCGGAGTGGTCGGAGAAGCGCTGGCCGCGCGTCTACCTGGCGCGTCACGTCCTCGACGCCGTGCTCCACCCGCTGGAGGATCTGCGCAGCGGGCCGGGCTCTGCCGAGCCGGGCCCGGTAGTCAAGTCCGAGGCCGCGCAGGCGCAGGCGAAGCCCGTGCGCCGCGCCGATCGCATCATGACCGAGGCCATGGACACCATCGACGCGGCGCGCGCCAAGGGCGTGCAACTGCGCCTCACCGGCGGCCTCGCCGTGCGCCGCTACTGCGTCGACCTCGACTTCATGGACCGCGAGTACTCGGACATCGATTTCATCGGGCTCGCCGACCAGAAGAAGGAGATCCACGGGGTGTTCGAGGGTCTCGGCTACACCGAGAACCGCTACGTGACGCAGTCCACCGACTCGGGGCAGCTGCAGTACATCAAGACCGAGGCGCTGGAGGGCATGAAGGCGGAGATGCAGGCGTCGGCGGCCGGAGTGGCCGCAGCGTACGAGCCGCCGCTCGTCGACCACATCGACATCTTCCTCGACGTCATGCGCATGGACCACGACATCGACGTGCGCGAGCGCCTGGAGATCGACGACTACGCTATCTCGCCGGCCGACGCGTTCATCGCCAAGATGCAGATCGGCAAGATCAACCAGAAGGACATCCACGACGTGATCGCCCTTGTCAAGGACGTGCCGCTGCGCGACGTGGACGACGACGCTTCGCTCGACCTGCTCCACATCGCCGAGGTGTGCTCCCAGGACTGGGGGCTGTACCAGGACATCACGACCAACCTCGACATCGCACTGGCGATGGTCGACGATTACGGTCTCACGGAGTCGCAGCAGGACCGCGTGTATGCTCGGCTGGCCGCCATCAAGGAGTCCGTCGAGAACGCGAGCAAGAGCATCCGCTGGCGGCTGAGGGCGACGGTTGGTGAGCGGGTCGCCTGGAGGCGGGAGATAGAGGATTCGGAGGGCACGCAGATCATCGCGCCGGAGTGGGACTGGCGGCGCGACCTGGGTTAGGGGACAAGGGGGCATACGCATGGCGGGCATGGTTCCGAAGGACGTGTATCAACTCACGGGGGTCGCGGACCCGCGGCTCTCGCCGGACGGCGTGGTGGCGTACGTCGTCGGCTCGGTGGACAAGGACGCCAACGAATACAAGTCCGCGATCTGGCTGGCGGCGGCCGACGGGTCGGCGCCGCCGCGCCGGTTCACGACCGGCGACAAGGCCGACGGCGACCCGCGCTGGTCGCCGGACGGCGATCAGCTGGCGTTCACGTCCAACCGCGCCGACAAGGCGTCGCAGCTGTACGTGATGCCGGTGGCCGGGGGCGAGCCGCGCAAGCTCACGAGCCTCAAGGAGGACGTGACCCAAGCCGCCTGGTCGCCGGACGGCACGCGCCTCGCCTTCACGGCGCGCGTGCGCGACGAGGCCTACGAAGAAGAGGACGACAAGAAGCGCCGGCCACGTCGGCTCACGCGCCTGCAGTACAAGCTCGACAGCGTGGGCTGGACGGCCGACCGGCCACAGCACCTCTTCGTCGTCCCGGCCGACGGTTCGTCCGAGCCGGTGCAGCTCACGGACGGCGACTACGAAGACCACTCGCCGTGCTGGTCGCCCGACGGCAAGTCGATCGCCTTCGTCTCCGCGCGCCATCCCGACTGGGACCTCGAGATGGTGAGCGACGTGTACTTGGTGGACGCCGCCGGCGGAGCGCCGCGGCGGCTCACGCAGGGCGGCGGCAGCGTCGGCGGTCCCTCGTGGTCGCCAGACGGGACGCGACTGGCGGTCGAGCGCTACGCCGGCGTGTTCGACGACCCGAAGCATTCCCAGATCGCGCTGGTCGACGTGGCGAGCGGCGAGTTCACCGTGCTCACCGCCGGCCTCGACCTCAACTGCACGACCTACCCGGGCATGCGCGAGCCGCTCTGGGATGGCGGCGAGCTCGTGTTCGTTGTCGAGGATCACGGCCGCACACACGTGTACCGGGTCGCGGCCGACGGCTCCGCCGCGCCGCGTGTGGTCGTCGGCGGCGAGCGCGCCGTGACCGGCCTCGACGTGGCCGGCGGGCGTCTCGTGTTCGCGGCGAGCGAGCCGACGCAGCTGAGCGAGCTGTACGACGGCGGTCCTGCCGTCGGCGGCGCGGACGCCGTCGCGGCCGGTCGCCGGCTCACGAGCATCGCCGATCCGTTCGCCGCCGGGCGCGAGCTCGTGCGCCCCGAGCGCTTCACCGCCGTCTCGGCGGACGGCAGCGAGGTCGACGCCTGGATCATGCGGCCCGCCGGCTACGAGCAGGGCGCGAAGTACCCCACCCTGCTCAACATCCACGGCGGGCCCTACGGCCAGTACGGCGTCGGCTTCTTCGACGAGTTCCAGGTGTACTGCGGCGCCGGCTACGCCGTCGTCTTCAGCAACCCGCGCGGCTCCTCCGGCGGCACCGAGGCGTGGGCGCGGGCCATCCGCGGCCCCGGCGAGGACGGCGACGGCTGGGGCTCCGTCGATTACGAGGACTGCATGGCCGTGGTGGACGAGGCGATCCGCGCGTTCGACTTCGTCGACGCGGACCGCCTCGGCGTCATCGGCGGCTCCTACGGAGGCTACATGACCTCCTGGATCGTCGGGCACACCGACCGCTTCAAGGCCGCGGTCTCCGAGCGCGCCGTCAACAACTTCGACTCGCAGTGGGGCTCCAGCGACTTCGGCTGGGACTTCAAGGGCTACACCGGCAAGTTCCTGTACGAGGACCTGGACCTGTACCGCGGCGTCTCGCCGGTGAGCTACGCCGAGGACATCCACACGCCGCTGCTGATCCTGCACTCGGAGGACGATCTGCGCTGCCCTGTGGAGCAGGCCGAGCACCTCTTCGTGACCCTGCGCCTTCTCAAGCGGCCGGTCGAGCTCGTGCGCTTCCCGGCGGAGTCGCACGAGCTCACCCGCTCCGGCAGCCCGCTGCACCGCGTCCAGCGGTTCGAACTGGTCGTCGAGTGGTTCGACCGCTACCTCAAGGGGTGAGGCGCGCGGCGCTGCCCGTGCTGGCGCTCGCCATGCTGGCGGGGGTCTGCCTGTGCGCACCGGGGGCCGGCGCCTCGGAGAGCGCGTCGCTCGCCCAGGCGCCCGCGGCGCGCCCGCCGGCGCGCTGGGTGCGCGTCTCGGTGGCGACGCTGTGGGTCACACCGCGCGAGGCTCGCAGGATCGACGCGCCGGCGAGCGCCGTGCCGGCCGACCTGCGCACCTGGGTCGCCATGACCATCTCGCAGAAGCGCTGGCTCGTCGGAAGGCTCGAGACCCAGGCGCTGTACGGCGCCAAGGTCTACCTGCTCGGCACGTCCGGCTCCTGGTCGCGCGTCGCCGTGGCCGGACAACCCACGCCGAGGAGCCGCTGGGGCTACCCCGGCTGGCTGCCGACGCGGCAGCTGACGGACGTCGAGCCGGCCGCGGCGACGTCGGTGGCGCTCGTGCTGTCGCCGACGGCGTGGCTGTACGAGACGAAGGCGCTGACCGGGCGCGTGCTCGAGGTCTCCTGCGGCACGCGCCTCCCGGTGGTCTCGGTCGACGACGACACCGTCGAGGTCCTGCAGGTGGGCGGCGCGCACGCCTTCGTGCGACGCGCCGCCGTCGTCCTCCACGAGACGGGCGCCGCCTGGCCGGCTCTGACGGGCGCGCGGCTCGTGAAGCAGGCGCGCCGCTTCATCGGCCGGCCCTACATCTGGGCGGGCACATCCGGCTTCTGCCTCGACTGCTCCGGCTTCACCCACCTGGTCTATCGCGCGCTCGGGGTCACCATCCCGCGGGATGCCGGGGACCAGGCGACGGTGGGCCGGCGGATCGCGACGCGGAGCGCCCTGCGCTCCGGCGACCTGGTCTTCTTCCGCTCCTCGTCGGGCGCCATCCACCACGTCGGGTTGTACGCCGGAGACGGCCGGATGATCCACGCGCCCAACTCCGGCGGCTCCGTCCGTAGCGAAGCCCTGGCGAACGAACCGTATCGCAGCGAGTTCGCCGGCGGCCGGCGGCTGACGCCGTGACCGGCCGGCGGCTCGATCCCTGAGAGAAGGAGGACCGTGGACCCGGCAGCATTCCGTGAGACGGCCAGCGGCCATCTGGTGACCACCGACGGCGGTCATCCGGCGTTCATGCCGGCGCCGCTGCCGCCCGCGCTGACGTTCACGGCGGAACTCGCCGAGCGTCTCTCCGCCGCCGACGCGGCGCTCGGTGAGCTGTCCGGCCTCGCCGGCGGCCGGCGCGACCCGCGGATCCTCGTCGCGCCGTTCCTGCGCCAGGAGGCCGTGCTCTCCTCGCGCATCGAAGGCACGCCGGCCACGCTCGTCGACCTGCTCTTCGACGAGGTCGCGGCGGCGCCGGACCTCGAACTGCGCGAGAACCTGCGCGAGGTGCGCAACTACGTGGCGGCGCTGCAGTACGGCGTCGAGCGCCTGGCGGAGGTCCCGCTCGGCAGTGGACTGGTGCTCGAACTGCACGAGCGGCTCCTGCGCGGCGTGCGCGACGCTTCCTGGACGCCGGGCGAGTTCCGCGGCGGCCAGAACTGGATCGGACCGCCGGGTTCCACCATCGAGACGGCGGTCTACGTGCCCCCGCCGGTGCCCGAGATGCACGCGGCGCTCGCCGAGTGGGACCGCTTCCTCGGCGAGCGCACCGGCCTCCCGCCGCTCGTGCAGTGCGCGCTCATGCACGAGCGTTTCGAGGCCATCCACCCGTTCCTCGAGGGCAACGGCCGTCTGGGCCGGCTGCTCATCACGCTGTTCCTCATCGAGCGCGGCCGCCTGGCTCATCCGGTGCTCTATCCCTCCGCCTACATCGAGGCGCACCGGGACGAGTACTACGGCCTGCTGCAGGCGGTGCGCACCGATGGCGCCTGGGCGCCGTGGCTGCAGTTCTTCATCGACGCGATCAGGGAGTCGGCGGAGCGCGCGACCGAGCAGGCGCACGCGCTCATGGCGCTCCGCGAGCAATATCGGTGGAGGGTCTCCGGACACGCGCGCCGCCTGGTCGACGACCTCTTCCGCACGCCGTTCGTCACCGTGCCCGAGGCGCAGCAGGCGCTGGGCGTGAGCAACGCCACGGCGCGCAAGGCGGTCCGCGAGCTGCAGGAGTGGGGGATGCTCGAGGAGCTGGCGGCGCGCCGCTGGCCGCGCGCCTACATCGCGCGGCCCATCCTCGACGCCATGCAGGCGCCGCTGGAGGACCTGCGTCTGACGTCCGAGGCCAAGGTCAAGGGCGTGCCGCTCAAGACGGGCACCGACATCGAGGAACCGCCGGAGAAGCTGGCCGAGCGGCACATGGCCGAGGCGATGGCGCTCATCGACGAGGCGAGGCGCTACGGAGTCCAGGTGCGCCTCATGGGCGGCCTCGCCGTGCGCCGCTACTGCACCGACCTTGACTTCATGGACCGCGAGTACTCGGACATCGACCTCGTGGGGCTCTCGGTCCAGAACCGGGAGCTGCACGAGGTGTTCACCCGGCTCGGCTACACCGAGAACCGGGCGGTGACGGAGGCGACGGGCGCCGGCCAGCTCCAGTACGTCAAGGTCGAGGTGCTGGAGGATGCCGGCGGCGCCTACCGCATCGGCGCCGAGCACGGGGACGACGGCCCGGCGCCGCTCGTCGACCACGTCGACCTCTTCATGGACGTCATGCGCATGGACCACGACCTCGACGTCCGCGACCGCCTGCTCGTCGACGACTACGCCATCTCTCCGGCCGACGCGTTCATCGGCAAGCTCCAGATCGGCCGCATCAACGAGAAGGACGCGCACGACGTGATCGCCCTGCTCAAGGACGTGCCCCTGCGCCAGGCGGACGACGAGACCTCCATCTGCCTGCCCTACGTCGCCGACACGTGCGCGGGCGACTGGGGGCTCTGCCAGGACGTGCTGGCCAACATCGACGTCGTCCTGGCGATGGTCGACGACTACGACCTGGACGAGCAGGAGATGGCTCGCGTGTACGGCCGTCTCGTCGCGCTGCGCGAGGCCATCGAGGCGGAGGAGAAGTCGGTGGGCTGGCGGCTCCGCGCCCGGGTCGGAAAGCGGGTGGCCTGGCGGCGCGCCATCGAAGACACCGAGGGGACGGACGTCATCGCTCCGGAGTGGGACTGGCGACGCGACCTCGGCTGACGCGACGCGTCCGCATGCGGAATGCCGCGGGAACGGGAATAGACTGCGGCAGACACGGCGAGTGAAAGGCGGCAGCCATGGCGCACGTGCTGATCGAGCATCGAGTCGGGGACTTCGAGATCTTCAGGCAGGTCTACGCCGACGACGCCGAGCGCCGCGCGCGGCTCGGCTCCAAGGGCGGCGCCGTGTTCCGCGTCGCCGACGACCCCGACACCGTGATCGTCATGCTCGAATGGGACACCGTGGAGGGCGCTCGCGAGTTCGCGGGGTCGCTGGAGCTCGAGCAGGCGATGGAGTGGTCCACGAGCAACGTCGCCACGCCTCGGGTCACGGTGCTCGAGGACGCCCTGCAGTCGCCTCGCTGACCAGCTCCACGAACGATCCTTGCGGCAGAGAAAGGCGGCAGCCATGACGGTGTATGTGGTCCTCGAGCACGAGATCCACGACTTCGACACGCTGAGGCAGGTCTACACCGACGACGGCGAGCGGCGCCGGCGCATGGGCTGTGTCGGCGGGCGCATCTGGCGCGGCGTCGACGCCCCCAATCAGGTGAGCGTCGTGATGGAGTGGGACACCGCGGAGCGCGCGCGGGAGTTCGCCGGCTCGTTCGAGCTGGAGCAGGCGATGCACTGGGCGACCGTGAAGGCGCCGACCACCCGCGTCATCGTCTACGAAGAGGCGCACACCTCGGCGTTCTGACGAGAGGTCGGTGGGGCCGGCCGCGGGTGGACAACGGCCGGCCGAAGTCCGTTTCGGGTCTGCGCCGGCGTGAAATGACGAGAGCGAACACGGCGCGCGCTTCGCGTTCGCGCCGGCCCCCGAGCAAGGAGGAACCCCATGGCCGATGGCCATCTGCCGGACGTGTATCTGGGCTTTCGCGAGGACTATCCGGCCGTGGCGGCCGCGCTCGACGGGCTGGGCGAGGCCGTAGACGGCGCAGGACCGCTCGACGAGCGCACCAACCGGCTCGTCAAGCTCGGCCTCGCCGTGGGGGCGCTGGCCGAGGGCGCGGTCAAGTCGAATGCGCGCAAGGCGCTGGCCGCCGGCGCGTCGCCCGAGGAGGTGCGTCAGGTCGGCATCCTCGCGATCACGACCTGCGGCTTCCCCAGCGCCATCGCCGGCATCGGCTGGATCGACGAGGTCCTGAAGGCCACCGGCTGAGCCGCGGCGCGCCTCGCGGCGGCCGCGGCCTCACCAACCGTCGCGGCCGCCGTCGCGCGCCACCTTCTCCTCGCAGATGCGCGTCATCGCGGAGCGCACGGCGCGCGCCGCGAGCCAGCCCACCGGCGTCGCCGGTCCCGCATAGCTCAGCTCGTCGCCGCGCCCGGTACAGGCCACCACGACCGTGTCGGTCGAGGTGCCGCTCGCGGCCTGTCCCTCGGGCGTCTTCACGTCCCACTCCACGAGCGTCATCGTCTTGGCCTCGGTCGCCGTGATGACGGCGTTGACCATCGCCGCCGGCGTGAGCGCCCCGTCCACCAGCAGGATCACGTTGATGGTGCCCGGGCCGGGCGCCGCGGCGCCGTCCGCCGGGTCCGCCCCGATCGGCGGCGTCACGCCCGCCGACGAGGTGTTGCTGAGCCCCACCGAGACGACCGCCGCGACGGTCAGGTCGCCCAGCGACTCGACGGCGCAGCGGGCGTACTGCGTGTAGGCCGCCGTCATGAGGCCGACGAAGGGCCCGGCGACGCCGAGCTCCGCGGCGGTGGCGGCGAGGTCCTCTTCCGGCCGCTCGCCGTCGTACTTGTCGTCGACGTGCACGTTCAGGATCTCCCCAGCGCTCCCGTAGCCGCCGCCCACGACCGCCGAGCTGAGCACGCGCAGCGGCTCGCGGCTCGCGACGCGCACGGCGCGCCGGCCGATCGTCACGGTGACGCCGGGCAGCGGCTGTTCCTGGACGTCCTTCACGTGCGGTCCCTTCTCTGTGGTGGGCGGAGCGCTCGTCATGCTAGCGCAGGCCGGGCGTGCCCGTCCGTCCGCCCTCGCCTCCGCCGCTGCCTGCGCCTCGTGCTTCTCCTCGTAGTTGGGTATAGAGAGGACAGAAATAGTCCTCTATCGGAGCGAGGTGACCCATGAGCCGTGGCGGAGCGCCCGCGATCGCGGACCAGTCGGCCCTGTCCCTTCTGCTGAAGGAACCGCGCTACGAAGTCATCCCCGTGCAGGGGATCGAGCAGAAGGTCGCCGCGCTTCCGTACGGGGCCACCGTCACCATCACCGCTTCACCCAAGCTTGGCATCGACAGGACGCTGGACGTGAGCACCGCCCTGGCGGCGCGCGGATTCCACGTGGTGCCGCACCTCGCGGCCCGCATGGTCGCCGGCCGCGGCCACCTGGAGCGGCTGGTGCAGCGTCTCGAGGCGTCGCGCATCCACGAGGTCTTCGTGATCGGCGGCGACGCCGACCCGCCGGCGGGCGGCTACGCCGACGCCGGCGACCTGCTCGAGGAGCTGGCCGGGCTCGCCCACCCGTTCGTCCGCGTGGGCATCGGCGGGTATCCGGAAGGCCACCCGCTGATCGCCGACGATCGGCTGCTCGAAGCGCTGCGCCGCAAGCAGCCGTTCGCCAGCCACGTGGTCACGCAGCTGTGCTTCGACGCCGGCGCGCTGGCTGAGTGGACGCGCGACCTCCGCGCCGCCGGCGTGACCCTGCCGGTGGTCGTCGGGCTGCCCGGGGTCGTGGAGCGACGCAAGCTCGCCGAGATCTCGCTCAAGACCGGCGTCGGCGCCTCGCTGAGGTACCTGCGCAAGCACGGCCGGCAGCTCGTCACGCTGGCCCGGTCGCGCCGCTACGACCCCACTTCACTGGCCGAGGCGGTGGCCGGCTACGCCGACGATCCGGCGCTCGGCATCGGCGGCGTGCATCTGTTCACCTTCAACCAGGTGGAGCAGACCCGGGACTGGGTGGCAAGGAACGCCCGGGTGCTCTCGCCGCCGGCCTGAGAGGCCGCGCCGGCGGCGTCAGGGGCAGGCGGCGTCAGGGCGCCGGCGGCCCCGCGCCGAGCTCGTCTTCGATTGGCACGGCGTCCGCCGCCGGCCGCAGCGACGGCGCCGTCCCCAGCAGAGAGCCCACCAGGATCAGCGGCATGCCGATGGCGATGCCGAGCGTGAACGGCTCGCTGAGCAGTGCCACCCCCAGAAGGACTGCGACGAGGGGGTTCACGTAGGTGATCACCGTGGTGCGTGACGGCCCGACCTCCCGGATCAGCGCGAAGAAGAGGAGGAAGGCGGCGACCGTGCACACGATGGCGAGCACCGCGACGGATCCGATGGTCTCCGCCGAGAGCGAGGACGGCATGGTGACGATGCCGGCCGGCGCGTACAGCACCGCGGTGATCACGAGCGACGCGGTGATGACGCCGATCGCCGGCAGGTCGGCCAGCTTACGGCTGATGACGACGGGCCCGGTCGCGTAACACAGTGCGACGACGATCGTCTCCGCGATGCCCAGCACGTCGCTGTGCGAGATGTCGAGGCCGACCAGGGCGGCGACGCCGGCGAACCCGATGAAGAGGCCGGTGAGCCGGCGCGCGTCGAAGTGGTCGGCGACTCCGAGCGCGCGGTACAGCACCGCGCCGATGAGCGGGACGGTCGCGATGAGGAGCCCGGCCAACGAGCTGGAGATGCGCTCTTCCGCATGCGCCAGCAGCAGCCACGGGATGCAGAGCTCGACGAAGGTGTACAGGAGCACCCAGGGCCAGCTGCGGAGCAGCCGCCGGAGTTCGCCGCGACGCAGAGCGAAGGGGAGGAGAAGGAGCGCCGCCGGGGCCGTGCGCAGAAAGACGAGCGCCGGCGGCGGCAACTCACGGACGGCGATACGGATGAAGAGGTACGGCAGGCCCCAGATCACGCAGAGCGAGATGAACAGCAGCCAGCCTTTGCGTGACAACCGGGTCCTTCCGTCGAACGGGCGCCGCCATCCTACCGCGCCCGCTCGGCCTCGCGGTGCGAGCGTACGGCGCGAGATACGATGTCGAAGACGACCCGGGTCACCCAGGTCGCCATGCGACGGTCGTTGACCAGCGAAGGAGACTGAAGTGGACGTGTTCGAGGCCATCGAGAAGCGCTACAGCGTGCGCGGGTACAAGCCCGACGCCGTCGAGGAAGAGAAGCTCGCCAAGGTGCTGGAGGCGGCGCGCCGCGCTCCCACCGCCGCCAACAAGCAGCCGTTCCGCATGCTCGTCGTACATACGAAGGGCAGGGAAGAGGATCTGGCGCGCGTCTATGGCCGCCCCTGGCTGACGCAGGCCCCGCTCGTGATCGCCTTCGTCGCCGTGCCGGCCGAGGCCTGGCGACGCATGGACGACAAGCCCTACGACGAGGTGGACGCGACGATCGCCATGGACCATCTCGTGCTTGCGGCGACGGCGCTGGGCCTCGGGACCTGCTGGATCGCCGCCTTCGACCCGGAGGCGGCGCGCGAAGTGTTCGGGCTCCCCGGCGAAGTCGAGCTGGTCGCCCTCACGCCGCTCGGCTACCCCGACAAGGCGTCCCCGAACACCGACCGCCGCCCGCTCGAGGAGCTCGTGCGCCACGAGCGCTGGTGACGTCTCGCCGGTAGCGCCGTGCCGGCCTTTTCGTAGCCTGCTCGGGCGACGAAGCCGCCGCCCGTGAGGCTGCTCCCGGGCTCTCTGGGGACGTTGTCCGTTCATCCAGGGAACGCCTCCCCATGGAGGCTCGGCGACGGCCGCCGACACTCGTCATCGAGGGAGCGCGCACCGGTGCGCGCCGGGAGAAGGGGTGGCGAATGAGCCTGTCGCCGAGCAGTCTTCGCACCACCGCACGCGCGGACCGTCCGCAGTGGCCCGTCCTCGGTCCGCTGCGCTGGCCGTATCTCGCCTTCGCGCGCGAGGAAGTGCTGCTTCACTGCGAGCCGGCGGTGTGCGTCGTCAAAGAGGGCGTGGCTTGGGAGTACGACGGCCGCCGCTTCCTCGTCACCGACGTCATCGCCGGCGCGTGGCGCAAGCCCGCGGGGGACCTGGACGAGATCCCCCCGGGACCCTGGCGCCACGTGCCGGCGTGCGTCTGTGAGGCCTGCCGCCTCGGCAACGTCTGAAGCCGCGTCATCCTCGCCGGCCGGCGTCCTGTCCCGCCGGCGCCCTCGTCCCAGGCGCGCCACTGTGTCTGTCCGGCCTTGCGGCGGGGTAGGTAGTGGGTGTCGGCAGGCGTCGACGGCCGCAGACCGGGGAGGGCGCATGGGCTTCGTTGACGAATCCATCGTGATCCGGACCGACGTGCACGACGCCTACTCGGTGTGGCTCGACTACGAAGGCTATCCACGCTTCATGGGGGGCGTCGAGGCGGTCGAGGTCGTGGGCTACTGCCGCCTCCGCTGGCGGGGTCGGGTCTGTACGGAGATCCTCGAGTGGGAGACGGACATCGTCGATCATATCGAGGACACACGCCTGCGCTGGCGGGCTACCGACGGCCGCGAGACCGGCGACGTGGACTTCCAGAAGCTGGACGCCGGCGAGACGCTCGTTCACTACCAGCTCGAGTACGAACCCGCCGCCTGGGGTGTGGACGAGGAAGGGCTGTGTGCCTGTCTGCACGCCCGCGTACGCGACGATCTGCGGGCGTTCAAAGCTCTCGTCGAAGCGCTCTTCCGAGCCTGACGAGCCGCCGGCGGGTCTGCTTCGCCGCCGCCGGCCGCGTAGACGAACGACCTACGTGACAAGAATCGTTTTGTGAAGTACAGTCTCGACGGGGCCAACCTCCCCTCTTAGCATTGACTCGCCAGGCTTTGCTTACCCCCGGTTGGCCCTTTTTCCTTGCCTCCACAGCGCCGCCGCCAGCGGCCCGGCAGGAACCGCCGCGCCGGCGGCGAACCCTTGCCCGGGGTCGCCGGCCATTCCAGTGCTCCTTGGCTCGCTCCGCTGGTCCTTCTCAGCTCAACGGCGACCCCTGTTTGTTGGGCGAGCACGGGAGGAAGCGCGCATGAGCGTCCGGCGAGGATCGAGAGCGCGGGTTGAGCAAGCCGGCACAAGCCCCCATAATCGTGGCTTGGCCTCAGACGGCTGACAAGGGAGAACCCATCCCATGATCGTCTTCGAAGACGTCACCAAAGTCTACGACCCGGACGTGGTCGGCCTCCAGGACTTCACTTGCCACATCGGCAAGGGCGAGTTCGTGTTCCTGGTCGGCGCCTCCGGCTCGGGCAAATCAACGCTCATCAAGCTGGTGCTCAAGGAGCTCGTCCCCGAGACGGGGCGTATCCTCGTGGCCGGCCGCAACCTCGGCACGCTCCGGCGCAGCAAGGTGCCGCTGCTGCGGCGCAACATCGGTTGCGTGTTCCAGGACTTCAAGCTGCTGCCCAACAAGACCATCTTCGACAACGTCGCCTACGCCCTCGAGGTGGTCGGCGAGCCGCGACGCAGCATCCGCCGCAAGGTGCCGGAGATCCTCAGCCTGGTCGGCCTCGCCGACAAGACCAACAGCTACCCGCACGAGATCAGCGGCGGCGAGCAGCAGCGCGTCAGTGTGGCGCGCGCGTTCGTGAACCACCCACCGCTGCTCCTCGCCGACGAGCCCACGGGCAACATCGACCCCGAGACCGCCATCGGCATCATGCAGCTGCTCGTGCGCATCAACCGCACCGGGACCACCGTGGTCATCGCCACCCACGACCGCGACATGGTCAACCGCATGCGCCGGCGCGTGCTGCAGCTCGACAACGGGCGCCTCGTGCGCGACGAGCGCCGCGGCGGCTACGACCAGGTCGCGGACGCCGAGGAGCAGGAGGTCCTGTCGTGAGACTCGGCTTCTTCCTTGGCGAAGCGCTCGGCTCAATGCGCCGCAACTGGGTCATGGCCATGGCGGCCGTGATCACCGTGTTCATCAGCACGGCCATCCTCGGCGCCGTCCTCGTGACCCGCGACAACCTCAACCAGGGCGCGACGAGCCTCAAGAACCGCGTCATGATCGAGGTCTTCATCAAGGACGACGCCACCGAGGAGCAGAAGGCCGGCCTGGAGCAGAAGATCCAGGCCATCCCCGAGGTCAAGAGCTACAAGTACATCAGCAAGGAAGAGGCGCTCGAGCGGTTCCGCAAGCGGTTCGGCGAGCGCATCGTCCAGAACCTCCCGATCAACCCGCTGCCGGCGAGCTACGAGATCCAGGTCAAGGACGCCAACCAGGTCGACTTGGTGGCGCAGAAGTTCTTCGACGACCCCGCCGTGGACAACGACCCCGGCACGCACAACGGGGTGAAGTACGCGCGAGAGACGGTGCGCAAGATGCTCGGCACGATCAACCTGATCGGCATCGGCATGTGGATCGCCACCGGCATCTTCGCGCTCGCCGCCGTCCTGCTCATCAGCACGACCGTGCGGCTCAGCATCTTCGCCCGGCGACGCGAGGTCGAGATCATGCGGCTCGTCGGCGCCACCAACTGGTTCATCCGCTGGCCGTTCGTGCTCGAGGGCTTCATCACCGGCCTCATCGGCGCCGTCATCGCCGCCGGCTTCGTATGGCTGAGCAACTGGGCGCTGGCCAACTGGCTCGAGAGCAGCGACATCAACTTCCTCGACATCAGGGTGTTCAGCATGTGGTGGCAGGACGGCTCCTGGCCGGCAGGCCTGCTGCCCACGCTCGCCGTGCTCGGCGCCGTGCTCGGCGCCCTGGGCAGCATGGTGGCGCTGCGGCGCTACCTCAAGACCTGAGGCGCGCAGCGGCGCGCCGCGGAGAGGCGGCCGGCGGGGGCGTACAGGACGCCGCCG
>CAIYOD010000160.1 GCA_903927755.1 uncultured Thermoleophilia bacterium
GACCGTCCTACCGACTCAAGGACAGGATGCTCGAGCAGAGAGAAGGGGGTGATGGCCGCCTGAGCTGAAGCCGCACGCACCCGCTCTCAAGCGACACGTTTCGTCGTACGCAGAGCGACACGATTGGTTGACCGCCGACAGCCTGAAGCAGAGACCATCCCGACGACGGACTTACACCACACATCGGGACTTGACCGGCACCTTCGTTCCGCCTTCGACGAGTCGGGTATTGGTATCAGACCAATCACGAAGATTGGTTCTTGACAAAAGGCCAGCAAGAAAGTACAAAATGCAGTATTGGTCGCCGACCAAATCTCGTGCGACTGATGGGAGCCGAGTACGCAGCACCGGCGAGGGTTGAGGCCTTCGCCTCCCTTTGGCCAATCGAAGGTTGCGAGACACATGGAGGTCGCATGAAGAGAAACCAGCACGCCGGGCAACTGGTTTCCGACGGCGTGGGCATGAGCGCGCTCTCGGCGGCAGACCTGGATGCCATCCACCACGCCTCACTCGAGGTCCTCGAGCGAGCGGGCGTCTACGTCGAGGACGACCAGGCGCTGGCGCTGTTCGCCGACGCGGGTTGCCGCATCGACAAGGAGAGGAACGTCGCGAAGATCCCGCCGCACGTCGTCATGGACGCGCTGGCGGCCTGTCCGCCGACATATTCGTTCTGCGGCCGCGATCCCAGGCACGACTTCATGATGGGATCCAACAGAGTGGGCTTCGTGACGTTCTGCGAAGGCATTCTCATGAACGACATCGAGACCGGCGAGAACCGACCCTCGAACAAGCAGGACGTCGCCGACATCACCCGGCTCGTGGATGCGCTCGGCGACATCGACGCCGTCGCGTCGCCGGTCGGAGCACGCGACGCAGGTGAAGCAGCGCCGTCCGTGCACGGTCTCGAGGCGATGTTCAACAACACCACCAAGCACGTGCACCTGCCGCTGATGAGCAAGCACGAGGCAGAGGCGGCAGTGGAGATGGCCCGCGTCGTCGCCGGCGGCGACGACGCCCTGCGAGACCGGCCGATCGTCAGCGGCGGCTGCGCGATCGTCAGTCCGCTGCGGCTCACCAAACAGTTCAGCGATGTCAGCGCGGTGTGGGCGCGAGCGGGACTGCCGACCATCATCATGAGCGGCGTCATCGCCGGCGCCACTTCGCCGGTCACACTGGCGGGCTCCCTGGTGCAGCACAACGCCGAGATGCTCGCGGCGATCAGCTGGATCCAGCTCGCCGAGCGGGGCACCAAGGTCTTCTACAGTTCGTTCTCCGCGGCCATGGATATGCGCTTCGGGCAGGACTGCGTCGGCACGCCCGAGATGAGCCTGATGAGCGCCTGCCTGCCGCTGCTCGCCCACCGCTACGACCTGCCCTGCTGGATGGCCGGGTTGTAGACGGATTCCAAGACGGTGGATGCTCAGGCCGGGCACGAGAAGACCCTCACCGGACTCGCTGCAGCGTTGGCAGGGACCAACCTGATCTACGGCTCCGGAATGCTCGACTCAGGCAACACCTTGGACTACGCGATGATGGTCGTCGACGACGAGATCGCGCGCATGATCCGCAAGTTCGTCGGTGGCGTGAAGATCGACGATGTGACGATGGCGGTCGACGAGATCTGCACCATCGCTCCGTTCAACGACTACCTCTCCACCGATTTCACCTACGCGCACATGCGCGAGCTCAGCGTCTCCAACTTGCTCGACCGCCGCGTCCGTATGGAGTGGGAGGCCGACGGCAGGCTGGAGATGCGCGACCGGGCCGCGACCAAGGCGAAGGAGATCCTCGCCGGTCACCAGCCCGAGCCGTTGCCCACCGATGTCGCCGAGGAGCTCTCGGCCATCGTCGCTCGCTGCGAGGACGCAGCGCCGGCGGCGAGCGGTCACTGAACCCTCCGGAGAGTGAAAGGAAGCCAATGCCCGCATACGAAGCCATGCAGAGCGCGATCATCGACGGCAACGCCGACATCGCCCTGGCGCTGACGAACGCCGCGCTCGCCGAGGGCGCCCGCGCGCGCGAGATCCTCGACACGGGCCTGTTGCCCGGCATGGACGAGGTCGGGCGCCGGATGAAGGCCGGCGACTGCTTCATCCCCGAGGTCCTGCTCAGCGCGCGCACCATGCAGACCTGCCTCGACGTGCTCAAGCCGCACCTGGCGGCCGGCGAGTCGTCGTCGCTTGGCGTCATCATCATCGGCACCGTCGAGGGTGACGTGCACGACATCGGCAAGAACCTGGTCGGCATGCTCCTCGAGGGCGCCGGCTTCGAAGTGCACAACCTCGGCACCGGGATCACCGCCGCCGCCTTCGTGAATGCCGTCCAGGA
>CAIYOD010000161.1 GCA_903927755.1 uncultured Thermoleophilia bacterium
CCGCGAGAGTCCCGGGCCCGTTCGCGTGCGTGCCGCTCGGCTACTGCTCGAGCGGCGGCAACTCCCCCCAGCCACGCAGCGTGTAGTAGTCCTGGAGCATGGTGACCATCTCTTCCTGCGGGAAGCTCAGGGCCTCCTCGTCCTCCATGGGCTTGTCGGTGACCCACTTCGGCAGCTTCTCCGACTCACGGCCGATGCCGCGTGCGGCGTTGAAGTCGTGCGTCATCGTGATGATGCGGTTGGCGATGCGATGCAGATCCTCTTCGGTGTAGTCGGTGCCGATGACGGCGTTGACGACCGACGTGAGGTACGGCCACTGCACCATGTCGCGGTAGAAGCGGCAGTAGACGAGCGTGTCCATGATGGTGAGGCGGTCTTCCCAGTCCACGTAGACCGGAGCCTTGTCGTCGACCTCGCCGTAGGTCGTGATCCCCATGAGCTCGGGCTTGTACATGGTGGCGCGCAGGTGGCAGGCGCCGCGGGCGGTGGTCGCGAACCCGAGGCCCATGCCCTTCATCTTGCGGGGCTCGTAGCCGGGAGGCGCCATGCCCTTGGCGTGCACGACGACGTCCTCGAGGCCGAACTCCCTGGCCACCGCGAGGGTGCCCTCGGCGAACAGGTCGCCGATGCCCTCGCGCAGACAGATCTTCTCGAGGAAGGCGCCGACGCCGACCGGGTCGTTCCAGCCGATCTTGTCGTCGATGAGCCCGCGCTCGGCGCACTCGATGCCGAGGGCCGCGAGGTTGCCGGCGTCCATGGTGTCGACGCCGAGCCGGTCGCAGATGTCGTTGAGCCACATGATCTCGGCGAAGTCGTCGATCTCGCAGAGGCCGCCGAAGACGTAGGCGGTCTCGTACTCCGGACCCTCGACCACGAGGCCTTCGTGACGCCCCTTGAACACCGTGTTGCGTTTGACGCACTTGAACACACACGGCGGGCAGGTCTGGTTGACGGTGCCGTGCTCGGCGAGCATGGTCTCGACGGTGATGCGCTCGAAGTTCTCAAGGGTGCCCTTGCGCCAGTAGCGCGTGGGGAACGCGTTGGCGCCGTTCATGATGCGCACCATGTTGAGCGTGCCGCCGCGCTGGTAGGCCGCCACGCCCGGGTCGTCCTTGGTGCGCTCGATGAGGTCGCGGACCACGGCCTTGAAGTCGTCGGGACGCGCGACCTCGACCTTCTTCTCGCCGTGCCAGACGAGCCCCTTGAGATTCTTGGAGCCGTACACCGCACCCGGGCCACCGCGGCCGAGCTGGTGCCAGTAGTTGTTGTTGACGCAGGCGAACTTGACGAGCTTCTCGCCGGCCGGCCCGATGACGCAGGCCTGGGCCTTCTTGTGCGGGGTGCGCGCGAGGATCTCGTCCTCGGCCTTGAACGCGTCCATGCCCCAGAGGTCTGAGGCGTCGTGGAAGGCCGCGCCTTCCTCACTGATCTCCAGGTAGACCGGCCCGTCGGCCTTACCCTCGACGATCACCACTTTGTAGCCGGTTCGGGCGAACTGCGGTGTGAGGTTGCCGCCCGAGTAGCACTCGCCATAGCCGCCGGTGAGCGGCGAGGCGAAGTACAGGGCATACCGGTTGCTGCCCAGCATCGTGGTGCCGCCCATGGGGCCGACGACGAAGATGAGCTTGTTCTCCGGGCTCAGCGGATCGACCTCGGGCGCCACCTCTTCGATGAGGTAGTGCGTGCCGATGCCCTTCGCCCCGATGAGTTCCTTGATGAGCTCCGGCGGGACGGTGTCCTCGGAGGTCGTACGGGTGGTGAGGTCGATGCGTAGTAGGTCGCCCATTCATGCTCCTTTGTGCCGTGAAAGCCGCATCCCGGCCCTCCCCCCGCTGCGCCGCGGCCACCCCTGGTCGGCGGAGCCTGCCGTGGCGGGATGCGAACGCGCCCCGAACGGAAGGAGCCGCGTTCGGACGTGCGTCCGAACGCGGCTCCATTCAATCAGCTTGGCTCAGCCGCGGCCAGTGGCCGCCGCGTAACCGAATGCCGTCTTAGGCGAGCACTTTGTCCAGCGGCGTGTACTTCATCTTGTGGGCCTCGGCCGTCGCGGCGTTGGTGAGCTTGCCACGGTAGACGTTGACGCCCAGAGCGAGGCTGGCGTCGTCCTTGACGGCCTGCTCGAAGCCCTTGTTGGCGATCGCGAGGCCCTGAGGCAGGGTCGCGCCGGCGAGGGCCATCGTGGAGGTGCGAGCCACGGCGCCCGGCATGTTGGCGACGCAGTAGTGGATCACGCCGTCGACCACGTACGTGGGATCGGTGTGCGTGGTGGGCTTGGAGGTCTCGAAGCAGCCGCCCTGGTCGATGGCGACGTCGACGATGACCGAACCCGGCATCATGGTCTTGAGCATGCTCTTCTTGATGAGATGGGGAGCCTGGGCGCCACCCGGGAGCAGCACGCCGCCGACGACGATGTCGGCGTCGGTGATCTGCTCCGCGATCGCGGCGGAGGTGGAGAGCACGGTCTCGACGGCGCCACCGAAGACGTCGTCGAGGTAGGTGAGGCGCTCGGCCTTGTTGTCCATCATGACGACGCGCGCGCCCATGCCCACGGCGACCTTGGCGGCGTTGGTGCCCACGGCGCCGCCGCCGATGACGACGACCTTGGCCTTCGGTACGCCGGTCACGCCGCCCAGGAGGACGCCGCGGCCGCCGTTGTTCTTCTGGAGGTGCGTGGCGCCGGCCTGGATGGCCAGCTTGCCGGCGACCTCACTCATCGGGAAGAGGAGCGGGTGGGCGCCGTTGGCAAGCTCGACGGTCTCGAAGGCGATACCGCGGATGTCGGCCTTGAGCATGCCCTTGGTGAGGTCCTTGGCGTACGCCGCAGCGAGGTGCAGGTACGTGTAGAGGATCTGACCCGGCTTGAACATCGGCCACTCCTCGGGGAGCGGCTCCTTGACCTTGTAGATCATGTCGGCCTTGGCGAAGACGTCCTTCACCGGAGCGAGGGTCGCGCCCGCGGCCTTGTACTCCTTGTCGCTGAAGCCCGAGCCCACACCGGCGCCGGCCTCGACGATGACCGTGTGGCCCGCGGCCACGAAGTCCTTGACGCCGTTCGGCGTCATGCCGACCCGGTACTCCTCGTTCTTGATCTCCTTAGGACAACCGACGATCATGACTCCTCCTCGCTCCATCCCATGGTTGGGCTCATACCTCGGATGTGCACACAGGTGTGCACGATTGGGCAGTTTACCAACAACGAGGCGCGCAGAAAACCCCAAAACACAAGAAAAGCGCCCACTACTGAACTATCGATGTGAAGCCTGCGTTCCTACTGGTCGATATTTGAGTATCAGAAGTGCCCGGGAGGACGGGCCAGTCCGGCCGGCACGGGGTCTGGCCCATACCAGCACCCCTCGTATATCGTAGGGTCGGGTCACTGGAGAGAGGGGTGCCGGCACATGACCGATCCGAGGGGTGTCCACGACAGCGTCGCAGCGATCGCCGCGCCGCTCGGAGGCACTGTGGGGGTGGCGGCCCGCAACCTGGCAAGCGGCGCCGAGATCCACGTCGCCGCCGACGAGCTCTTCCCCATGGCGAGCTGCTTCAAGATCCCCGTCATGGTCGAGGTCATGAGACGCGTCGACGCCGGCGCGCTGCGGCTCGACGACCGGCTCACGCTGACCGAGGCGGACAAGAGTCCGGGCAGCACGCTCATCCACTGCCACGAGGGCCTGCGGCCGAGCGTACGTGACCTCCTCTATCTCATGATCACGCTGAGCGATAACACCGCCACCGACATGCTGTGGCGGCTCGTGGGGCTCGCCTCCGTGAACGAGACCATGCGGCTCCTCGGCCTGCAGGCGATCGACTGCTTCATGCCGAACCGCGAGTACTTCCTCATCGAGTCCGGCGCCGGCGAGGAGTGGGCCGGGCTCAGCGGCCCGGAGATCGTCGCGCGCTGGCGCGAGCTCGAGGCGCGCGGCGAGTACGAGGACGCCTTCCGTCGCGTCCTCGAGGAGAACGCGCGCCTCAGCGGCGCCGGCTTCCTGCACCTGTACGAGCGCCGCTGGGGACGCGACGAGTCGCTTGGCTACGACGACTCGTTCGCCGTCGACCAGGCCCTCGACAACATGGGCTCGCCGCGCGACATGGCCGACCTCCTGGCGATGGTCGCGCGGGCCCAGTGCGCATCGGCGCCGTCCTGCCGGCTCATGGTCGAGGTGCTGGCGCAGCAGGAGTGGCGCGAGAAGATCCCCGCGGGGCTGCCCGAAGGGCTGTTCGTGGCCAACAAGACGGGCGGCGTCAGCGGCACCAGCAACGACGCGGCGATCGTCTACACACCGTGCGGGGCGCCGCTGGTCATGGTCGTGTTCTGGAAGGGCCTCGAGCACGAGGCCAAGAAGCTGGCCGACGCGGCGATCGCCGAGATCGCCGCCGTGCTGTACGAGCACCTCGGGGAACCGGCGTGAAGGTCGCCGGCGCCAGAGTGCTCGTCGTCGGCGGCGTGCGCCGCCTCGGCCGCGCCATCGCGCTCGATCTGGCCGGCCACGGCGCCGCCGTGGCCGTGTCCACGCGCGCGCGCACGAGCGCGGCCGACGCGCAAGTGGCCGCGCTGACCGCGGCTGGGGCGCCGGCCGTCGTCCTCGTCGAGGGCGACGCCGCCCGGCCCGCCGGCGCGGAGGGCCTCGTGGTGGCGGCCGAGGCGGCGCTCGGCGGGCTCGACGCCCTGGTGTACGCGGCCAGCGGCCCGTTCGTACCCCAGCAGCCGCAGGCGATCTCCGAGGAGGCGTGGGACGCCTCCATGGACACGATCGCCAAGGGCTTCTTCTTCAGCGCCTGCGCCGCCCACGACCGGCTCCCGGCGGGCGGCGCCATCGTCGCCATCACCGACTACCTCGGTCTGCAGCCGTGGGCGACCTTCGCCGCACACGGCGCCGCCAAGGCGGCCGAGATCCACCTGGTCAAGGAGCTCGCTCGCGCCTGGGCGCCAGACGGCGTGCGCGTCTGCGGCGTCGCTCCGGGACCCGTGGACCTGGACGACGACGAACACCGCGCCGCGACGCTCCGCGCGGCGGCGAGGGTCGCGACCGAACGGCTCGTCGCACCCGGCGACATCGGCGCGGCCGTCCGCTTCTGCCTGGAGACGGAGGGTCTGACCGGCGCCAACATCGCCGTGGACAACGGCTCGCTGGTCACGTCGTAGGGGAGGCCCGCCGGACGGCGCGGGCGGCAACGGTGGCCGGACGGCCGCCGGGCGTCAGGAGGGGGCCGGCTTGCCCTTCTTGGACTGGTCGATGAGCTCCTTGGCCTTGAGCGCCAGCCAGAACTCCATGCGGTCCTGCGACTGGTTGAGGTCGCGGCCCGTGATCTCCTCCACGCGCTTCATGCGATAGCGCAGCGTGTGGCGGTGGACGTACAGCTTCTCGGCGGCGTCGCCCCAGTGGCCGTTGGCCTCGAGGAAGCAGGCGAGGCTCTTGACCAGGTCGCTCGAGTTCTGCTCGTCGTAGTCCTGGAGCTTGCCGAGGACGCTGTCGTAGAAGACCTCCAGCGACAGCGTGTCCTGCAGGCCCAGCAGCAGCCCATACGAGCCGAGGTCGTCGAAGCTCGCGATGACCCTCGGCTCGCCCTTGAGTTTGCGGATCTTGATCGCGTAGCTCGCCTCGTAGTAGCTCTGGCGGAGGTCGATGAGCTTGCGGTGCGGACGGCCGATGCCCACGGAGACCGAGATCTCCGGCAGCATCTCCGCGATCACGGCCTGGAGCTCGCCGGCCAGCCGGATGATCTCCTTGGTGTCGACCTTGCCCGGCTGCACGAGGACGACGACGGAGTCACTGCGCGACGCGCTGATGCAGAGCACGTCGCGCCTGGCCATGAACTCGTCGACGGTCCAGTGCAGCCGCTCCTTGACGTCCTGGGCGGCGGCGTCGGTGCGCTCCGCCGCCACGTCACCCTCCGGCGCGTCGATGTCGACGAGCACGATGAGGTGCGGCGACTGCGGCTCGAGCCCGAAGAAGGCGAGCCGCCGGGCGATCTCCTCTTCGTAGAGGTCGCTGGCGATGAGCTCGTCGAAGAAGTCGCCGGCGAGGCGCTTCTCGGTCTCGGCCACGGCTTTCTTCTTGACCAGTTCCAGCGCCGTCACGGTGACCACGTTGTGGAGGATGATGCGGTCGTACTCGCTGAAGTCGCCGCTGTCCTTGACGACGGCGAGGAACGCGCCGATGCGGTGCGACGCGACCACCGGATAGACCTGCACGCCGGAGCCCACACCCTCCATGCTGAGGGCGAAGTTCTGGCGGTCGGCGCGGCGGTCGCCGATCATGCGCCACAGGTCGGCGATGAGCTCGGCGCCCAGGTGGCGGCGGTACGCCGCCTCGCAGAGCACCACGCCGTGGAAGTCGAAGAGCACGGCCGAGCACCCGACGAGGGCCGAGAGCGTGGAGAGGATGGCCTCGAGGCCCTTTTCTTCCAGCACGATCTTGGTGAGCTTCTCGTGCACGGCCAGGCTGCGCTGCAGCAGCGAGTACTGCTCGTTGACGATCTTGGAGGCGACCGCCTCGGTGATGGCGAGGAACGGCACGTGGTACGGGACCTCGAACAGCGGGAAGCCGTACTCCTCGGCGACGGCCACGATCGCCGGCGGGACCTTGTCGAAGCTGAAGCCGGTGCCGAAGCCGAGGCCGGAGATGTTGTGGTCGATGAGGCGCTTGATCTGCGCGACCTGCTGCGCTTCGTCGCCGACGAAGCTGTAGCCGGTGGTGAGCAGCAACTCGCCGCCCTTGAGCCACTTGGTGGGGTCCGGGACCTCGGTGATGTGGACCCACCGCACGGGGTTGCTCGTGGACTTGTGCCCGGCCAGCAGGCGGAGGTTGAGCTCGGGGATCTCAAGGATGTCTTGTACTGTGATCATCGCCGGGATTCTACACGATGTCCTAGTACAGCGCGAGGGTGCAGAACGTCAAGACGTGCGCAGGTTTGTACGTTCTGGCAGTGAGAGGCGCCGGTGGCCGTACCGCCGCCGGCGCCGCAAGGCCTTACGGACGCCGCAGCACCCGACCGGGCAGCGCGCCCGTGTGCTCGCCCTCCTCGAGGACCGGCTCGCCGTTCACGAGCACCCAGTCGATCCCCTCGGGGTCGGCGTGCGGGATGTTCTCGAACGGGAACGTGTGCGGGAAGAGGTTCGTCGCCCGGTCGCGCACGCGCTCGAGGTCGAACACGACGAGGTCGGCCTTGAGACCCGGGCGCAGAGCCCCCCGGTCGAAGAGGCGGAAGCGCTGCGCCGGGAAGGAGGTCATCTTGCGGATCGCCTCCTCGAGGCGCAGCACCGGCTCGTCGCGCACGTAGCGCTCGAGGATGCCCGGGTACTCTCCGTAGCTGCACGGCCAGTACAGCGACGGGTCGTCGAGCTCGCCCGGCGGCGCCATCACGAGCCCGTCCGACGAGATCATGGCGATGGGGCTCTGCAGCAGGGCGCGGATGTTCTTCTCCTCGATGTAGTCGAAGAGACCGACGAGGTCGTCGTCCTCCTCGACGATGAGGTCGAGGAAGGTGTCGAAGCCGTCGGCGCCGCGCTCGGCGGCGATGTCGGCGACGGAGCGGCCGCGCAACTCCGGATGGCGGCCGGCGTGGTACACGACCACGCGGTCGAAGCGGCCGTGCCGGACCACTCCCGCGTAGCCGGCCCCCGGCAGCGTGTCCTCGAGCACCTCGCGGCGCAGCGCGGCGCGGGCATCGGGGTCCGAGAGCAGCGCGATGAGCGCGTCGTGGCCCAGATCGAGCACTGGCTGCGGCAGCGCCCGGGAGAACCGGGGCGCAAGGTCCGTGTGCACGTCGTTGTCCGTCGTGGCGTCGAGCCCGCCGCGGCGCGCGTCCTCGATCAGCCCGAGATTGGCCGACGCATCCTCGGGCGCGCCCCACTTGGGCGCGTTGTGCGAGACCTCCACGGGGCAGCCGGCGGCGCGCCCGAGCTCGAGCGCCTCCGTGACCGCGGCGAGGATCGTCTCCCGCTCGCCGCGCACGTGGCTCGTGTAGATGCCCTGATGGCGCGCCACCACCCGGCACAACCCGAGGAGCTCGTCGGTGCCGGCGAAGCAGCCCGGGGGATACACGAGCCCGCTCGACATCCCGTGCGCGCCCGCGCGCATCGAGGCGTCGAGCAGACGCTCCATGCGCGCCTGCTCCCGCTCGCTGACGGCGCGCTCGGCGAAGCCCACCGCGGCGAGCCGCAGCGCGCCGTGGCCGACGAGCGGCGCGATGTTGATCGCGTGGCCACCACGGCGTATGGCGTCCAGATACTGGCGGAACGTGCGCCAGTCCCACGCCACCCGGTCCAGCCCCCAGGCGTAGTGCGCCCAGTTCTGGACGGCGTCGTCCCGGTGAGCGGCCGTGAGCGGCGCCGCCGACATGCCGCAGTTGCCGGTGACGTGCGTCGTGACGCCCTGGCGCACCGCGGTCTCCGCGCGCGGATGCAACAGGATCGTCAGGTCCGAGTGCGTGTGCGGGTCGATGAAGCCGGGAGCGACGTAGCGGTCGGCGGCGTCGACGATGCGACGGCCGCGCAGCGTGCCCGGCGCCCCGATGGCCGCCACCCGGTCGCCGCGCACGGCGACGTCCCCGCGGTACCACGGGTTGCCGCAACCGTCGACGATGCGCCCACCTGCGACCACCAGATCGTGGACGGTCATGCCTCCCCCATCTCGAAGACCTGATACTCGTTCTCACACGGTGGACCCGCGCAGGCGTAGAGCCTGCGCTCGTCCAGGTCGCAGATCATGCTCCCGACGGTCATGCCCTGCTCCGCAGGCGCCTCGTCGGGCTCCGGGTGGCCGCAGATGCACTCGGCCGGCGACGGCTCGTGCGTGCGCAGGACCCGGGCCACGAGGTCCACCGGGTCCTCGCCGGCGGCGATGCCTTCCGCGAGCAACCGCTCCGCGGTGGACAGCCGAACGGTGGACTCGCCGCCGCCGTACCCCTCGTAGGGCTGCATCTCCGGGGAGGCGTAGTGGTTGGAGTGCGCCATGAACCCCACTGGAGTGTGGTCCATGAGAGCATGCGCCATGGCGGAGGTCTCGAGATCCCAGAGCCGGCCGCCGGTGTCGGCGAAGAACTGATTGGTGCCGCGGGCGCGGGCGGCGAGCAGCCCCCGGTCCCGCGCCTCCTCCAGAGTCCGGGCCTCGAGCGTCGAACGGCGTACGAACACGTTGGGGACGCCGATGCGGTTGTCGTTGGAGTGCACGGAATTGCTCACGTTGCCGATGCCGTGGCTGTTCATGCCCAGCATGAGCAGGTACGGCGCGCCGGCGAGGCCCATGATGCGGGTCCCGTCCGGGACGGTGAGGTCGAAGAGGACGTTGTTGACCGCGTCGATGACGTACCAGTCCATGTTGTGCCCCACGACGTGCCGCCCCCCGGCGACGACGGCGACGGCGGTGCAATGGTCGCCCGACCGCGGGGAGCCGGGCGGCGGCGAGACGGCGGGCTGCTCGTCGGAGGTGAACTCCTCGCCGCAGTTCAGGACCAGCAGGCGCTCGAGCGGCACGCCCGCGCCTTCGGAGAGACCCTCGAGCTCCTCCACGTAGCGGGGGAGCCAGCGGCGCGCCTGCTCCGCGTAGGCGCCTGCCTGAAGCTCGGCCTCGTCGAACGTCAGCCGGCCGCCGGTCATGGAGACGAAGTCGTCGCGGAAGAAGTCGACCGAAGCATGCACCTGCTCGCGAGCCGCCTCCCCGACGGCGCGGCCGAGCTCCCGGTACGAGCCCCTCGCCTGGACGTGGACGAATGGGATGGCCATGACGTCAGTCTACAGCCCGAGCACGCGGCGCGGGTCGGGATGGGCGGACACGCCGAGCTCCCCGGCGCAGCGGGCGATGAGCGCGACGAGCTCGTCGAGGACGTCGTCGGGCAGGCCGACCGGCTCGCGATCGGCGAGATCGGCGGCCCTGTCAGAGGCGAGGTCAACGAGTCCCGCGCGTCCCGAGGCGAGCCAGTCGCCGAGCCCGCCACGATAGCTGAGCAGGGGGCTGACGAACTCGCTGCGGATGTGGCGGCGCGTGTGCTTGGCACCGAGGAACCCGCGCCCGGAGAGCACGCCGTCGACCATCGCGTCGACGTCCAGCGCGCCTTCGTCCCACGGCCGCGGCGTGAGCGCATAGCGTACGTTATTGAGCACCTCGTCGTCGATGACCAGGACCTCGAGGCAGCTGGCCACGCCGGCCTGGATCTCACCGATGCCGGAGAGCAGGCGCGGCTTGGGCGCCATGCCCAGGAGCGCGTTGACGGCGCGCTCGTAGCCGAACTGCGCGTCGACGACCTTGCTGTCGCTGCACGGGCCGTAGCAGTCGCAGGCGAGGCCGCAGCGGCGCGCGAGCAGCACCGCCGCCGCGGAGGCGACACCGGTCTCCGGCGTGCCGCTCACGACGACACCGCTGCGCGGGTCCACGGCGCTGAGGCGCGGCCCGTAGTAGACCGGCGTCCCAGGCGCGACGGCCTGGGTGAGCACGACGCCGGCGAGCACCTCGGCGTGCTGCTGCCCGATCGCCGCCGAAAGGGCGCCGGGCGCCGTCGTGGCAGCGGCCGGACACGGAAGGATCTCGACGGCGACGCCGCCGCGACGGACCTGCTCCACCAGCGCATCGGAGACGTCGCCGCCGAGGATCAGCGGGCTCACCGGCGAGAAGGCGAGGTCGATCGGATACACGCCGTCCGTCCCGTCGGCGCCGGTGACGGCCAGCGCCATCTCCTGCAGGTACTGCGCCTGGAACGGATGGGAGATCCCGGGGCCGCCGATCGCCTTGTCGGTCTCATAGGCGAGGATGAGGTACGAGTAGAGCGGCTCGAGCAGGTCGGGCACGTCCTGCGGCTGCCAGAGCGACGTGACCTGCTGCTGGTGCACGAGGTTGTGCATGACGCGCGTGGCCAGCACCTGGTCATGCAGGGTCGCCCGGCGCAGGGCGCCGGTGCGCGGATCGGCCACGTCGGCGGCGCCGCCCAGGTTGTGCACGTAGGTCTCGCCGGGATCCGGGTCCATGGCCAGTGAGCGCTCCGGATCCCGCGCCGCCAGCACGTACTCGCGCGGGCAGACGGCGAGGGCTTCTTCGACGGCCCGCCGCGGGACCGTCAGACGGTCCTCACCGGCGGGGCTGCAGCCGGCCGCGAGCAGCAGTCCCCGCGCGGCCGGCGACTCCACGCGCACGCCCGCCCGCTCCAGCAGGGCGAGCCCGGCCAGGTGCATCGCCTCGATCGCTTCGTCGGGCCAGACGGCGGCGGACTCGGTCATGCGGCTCCATCCTCTCGTGTGGTTCGTGCCTCGAGCTTCATCATGCGTCCTCCGGCTTCTTCCGGCGGCGAAGGAGCGCGAAGGCCGCCGCCCCCACCGCAAGCAGCGCCGCGGCCAGCGCCCAGACCCACGCGCGGGACGCCTCGGCCGCGGGCGCCGGCGCCCGCGGCGCCTGCAGCGGCCGCAGCGCGCTGGAGGTCGTGCGCAGCTGATTCCGGAAGGGGGCGCCGTCCCCGGACGGCGCCAGGGCGTACCCGGTCCAGCGATCGGTCCGGTACGCCTGCAGGTTCACGTTGTACCAGAGGACCACGTAGGGAGCGTCGCGGTACAGGATCTTCTGCATCGCGTCGGTGTAGGCCTTGCGCTGGGTGATGTCCTCGGGGTCGCCGGGATCGAGCGCCTCCGCCTGCCTGACGAAGAGGCGGTCGTAGTCCTTGTTCGAGTACTGGCTGTCGCTCCACCCCATGATCTGCGAGGTCGTGAACGTGCTCAGGATGAATCCGGGATCGACGTCGCCGCCCCAGCTCCAGACGAAGAGGTCGTAGTCGGCGTCATCGAAGATGGCGTCGCTGAAGGCCTGCTCGTCCATGCGCTCGAGCCGCAGATCGATGCCGACGTCGCGGCACCAGCCGACGATCATCCGCGCCGCGACCTGGTCCTCCGGGTACTCGTCGAGAGCGACAAGCCGGAATGAGAGCTCGTCGCCGGCCGCGTCCTCCCTCACGCCGTCCCCGTCCCGGTCGGAGTATCCGGCGTCCTCGAGGATCTGCTTGGCGCGCTGCGGGTCTTGGCGGTACGCTGCCGCCTCCGGAACTTCCCAGCGCCAGTCCGCCTGCGCCGGTGAGAGCAGCGAAGTGGCGGGCGCCGCCAGCCCGGCCATGGCCGTCGCCGCGATCTGGCGCTGGTCGATGGCCCAATGGACGGCGCGCCGGATGGACGGGTCGCGCAGCAGCGGGTCGCCCTTGCTGCGGGGACTCTCCCAGCAGTTGAAACCCAGCTGGTGGAAGCCGATCGCCGGGGACGCCACCGTGGCCGTGCCCGCCATGCCGGCGTAGAGCTGCTCGTAGGTCGCCGGGAAGTCAACCACGGCGTCCAGCGCGCCCGTCCGGTACGCTTCGGCGAGCGTGTCCGCGCCGTCGCCGGCCACGAAAGTGACGGAGTCGAGGTGCGGCGCGCCGCCGAGCTGCGACGGGTACGCGGGATTGGCATCCAGCCGGACGCGCCGTCCCTGCTCGAGGCTCGCCACGCGGAAAGGCCCCGACCCCACGAACGGGAGATTCGCGAACTCACCCAGACGGTCGGGGTCGACCTTCGCCCAGATGTGCTCGGGGAGGATCGGGATCGCGAGAGCCAGCATCCCGGAGTTCGGGCGCCGCGTCGTGATCACGAGCGTCGCGTCGTCAGCGGCCGTGACGTCCGTGACGCCGGTGAGGTACTGGATGTAGGCCGGCTGGCGTGTCTCGAGGATGAGGCCGTAGGTGAAGGCGACGTCGCGGGCGGTGAGCGGCACGCCGTCCTGCCACTCCATGCCCTCCCTGATGTGGAACGTCCACGTCAGGCCGTCCTCGGAGGTCTCCCAGCTCGAGGCGAGGTCGGGCGCCGGCCGGTAGTCGGCGTCGTACCAGGTGAGGAAGTCATAGCCGAGGCGGAAGCACTCCCACGAGACTGAGCTCCAGGAGCTGAACGGGTTCACGCCGTCACACTCCTGTGAGATCCCGATCCGGTAGTCGAGCGCACCGGAGGTCGCGGAAGGAGACGGCGAAACGGAGGACAACGCGGAGGGTGTGGCGGAGGGTGACGCCGCCGCGAAGCCGGCCCCGGCCAGAAGCGCGGCGGCGGCCAGCGCCGTCAGCGCGAGCGCCAGCGCGACGGCGCGCGGCGCGCGCAGGGCCCGCGCCATCTCACCGTCGGTGCGTCTGTTGTGCCGGTTCCTTTGCATGCTCGAACGCAGGCCGGCCGGGGCGGGGAGCGCCTTGCGGCACCGCCCCGGCCGGCCCTCCTCCGCTACTTGATCCTGAGACAGGCGGCGTAGTGGTCGCCGCCGATGTGGACGTCCTCCGGGTCGATCTCGCTGCAGACGTCGATCGCCTCCGGGCAGCGTGGGTGGAAGCGGCAGCCGGAGGGGATGTCGACCGGGTTCGGGGTCTCGCCCTTGAGGATGACATGCTCACGCTTGGCCAGCGGGTCAGGCACGGGGATGACGCTGATCAGCGCCTTGGTGTACGGGTGCCTGGGGTTGGCCACGACCTCCTCGGTGTCGCCGATCTCGACGATGCGCCCGAGGTACATGACGGCGATGCGGTCGCTGATCACCCAGGCCAGCGAGAGGTCGTGGGTGATGAAGATGTAGGTAACGCCGAGCTTCTCCTTCTCCTCGACCATCAGCTTGAGGATGTCGTTGCGGATGGAGACGTCGAGGGAGGCGACCGGCTCGTCGGCGACGATCACGTCGGGGTCGAGCACCGTGGCGCCGGCGATGCAGACGCGCTGCCGCTGCCCGCCGGAGAGCTCGTGCGGATAGCGGTAGAGGTACTCGGTCGCCGGCCGCAGGCCGGCTTCGCTGATCGCGGTGATGACCCGGTCTTCCTTCTCGCGCTCGCTCGAGCACACGTTGTTGACCTCGAGCGGCTCGGCGACGATGTCGAAGATCGTCTGCTTGGGATTGATGGAGTTGTAGGGGTCCTGGAAGATGATCTGCGCCTTCTTGCGGTACTCGCGCAGCTCCTTGCCGCTGAACTTCTGTACCGGCTTGCCCTTGTAGATGATCTCGCCGCCGGTGGCGTCTTCGAGGCGCAGGAGAGTGCGGCCGGTCGTCGTCTTGCCGCACCCCGATTCGCCGACCAGGGCGAGGATCTCACCCTTCTTGATCTGGAAGGTGACGTGGTCGACCGCCTTCACGTACTTCTTCTCGGTGGCCACCATGCTCTTGAAGAACCCTTGCTGGATCGGGAAGTAGACCTCGAGGTCCTTGATGTCGAAGAGGACCTCGCCGGTCTCCGGCGCGAGCTTCAGGTCAGGGCGCTCGGACTGCTCCGTGGCCATCGTCACACCCCTTCCTGGTCCGGTGCCGCTTCGTCGCCCGGCACGAACCCATCCATGGTGCGGGCTTTCGCATGGACGCAGCGCACGAAGTGCCCGCGCTCGACCTCGGTGAGGCCGGGGTGCTCCGTCTCGCAGCTGGCGATCCTCTCGTCGCACCGGGGGCAGAACGCACAACCCGCCGGCGGGCTGATGAGGTTGGGCGGATCGCCCTTGATCGAGCTGACCATCTCACGCTTCTCGTGGATGTTGGGGAACGCCTTGATGAGCTGCCTCGTGTACGGGTGCGTGGCGTGGTTGAAGATGTCGGTCGTGGTGCCGCTCTCCACCACCTCGCCGGCGTACATGACGACGCCCTTGTCGCAGGTCTCGGCCATGACCGAGAGGTCGTGGCTGATGAGGATGAACGAGAGGTCGAGCTCCTTGCGCAGACGCGCGATGAGCTCGAGGATCTGCGCCTGCACCATGACGTCGAGCGCCGTGGTGGGCTCGTCGCCGATGACCAACTTGGGGTTGCAGGCCAGCGACATCGCGATCATGGCGCGCTGGCGCATGCCGCCCGAGAGCTGGTGCGGGAAGTCCATCACCCGCTTGGGGTTGATGCCGACCAGGTCGTAGAGCTCCCTCACGCGCACCATCGCCTGCTTCTCGCTGAGGCCCTCGTGCAGCTGGATGGGCTCGGCGACCTGCTTGCCGGTCTCCTTGACCGGGTTCAGCGCGTTCATCGCCCCCTGGAAGATGATGCTGATCTCCTTCCAGCGGATCTTGCTCATGCCGTACTCGGTGCGCTTGGCGAGGTTGCGGCCGTCGAAGAGGATGTCGCCGGAGACGATGCGGCCGTTCTCCGGCAGCAGCTTGAGCAGGCTGAGCGCGGCGGTGGTCTTGCCGCAGCCCGACTCGCCGGCGAGTCCGAGGCTCTCGCCGCGCTGGAGCGTGAAGCTCACGTCCTGGACGGCCTTCACGTCGCCGACGCCGAGCTTGAAGTAGGTGGTGAGATTGCGGACGTCGAGCAGCCCTTCGTGCTCGACCCGCTCGATGGGCTTCTTCTCGGAGGTGGGCTTCGCTTTGGTCGCTGACCTGGCCATCACTTGCCCTCCTTCTCGTCGTCGGCGATGTGGCCGCCGACCCAACCGCCGCCCTCGGGGCGGCCGATGGAGCCGCCGGCCGGCTTGTTGAAGTCGGGCATGGCGTCATCGGTCTGCTGGCCGGGCGTGAAGATCCCGCCGCCCCCGCCGACGCCGGCGCCACCGGCCACGGCGATGGCGGGCTCGCCACGACTCGTGAACCGGCTCTCGCTGGTGCTGTCCTCACGCTTGCGGAGCTTGGGATCGAGGACCTCGTCGTAGGCCGTGCCGATGAAAGTGAAGGCGAGCACGACGAGGATGATCGCGATGCCCGGCGGGAGCAGGTACCACCACGCCGGGAGACCGGCCGCGCCGTTCACCCAGGCGTAGTGGAGCATGGTGCCCCAGCTGAAGTTGAGCGGGTCGCCCAGGCCGAGGAACGAGAGCGTCGTCTCCGACAGGATGGCGATGGCCACGACGAGCACGAGGTTGGCGAAGATGAGCGGCATCACGTTGGGCAGCACGTGCTTGGTCATGATGTGCCGGTTGCTCGAGCCGATCGCCTTGGCGCGCTCGATGAAGCTGAGCTCGCGCACGCGCAGCACGTCTGAACGGATCACGCGCGCGGTGCCCGGCCAGCTGGTGATGCCGATGATGAGGATGATCATCCAGTAGTTCTGACCCCAGGCGGCGGCGAGCACCATCGCGAGCGGTAGCCACGGGATGACCAGGAACGCATCCGTTAAACGCATCCACCCCTCACCTTGCCACCCCCCGTAGAAGCCGGCGGCGATGCCGATGCCGGCGCCGAGGACGGTGGACATGAAGGCGGCCAGGAGGCCGACCATGAGCGAGATGCGCGCGCTCCAGATGAACTGCGTGAGCACGCTCTGCCCCACCTGGTCGGTGCCGAACCAGTTGTAGTAGTACGTCGTCGGCGGATGGTACGGGCCGAAGAGCTCACCCGTGGCCGGATCCTTGATCTGCGCGTTGGGATCGAGCAGCGCGTGATCGGCGAGGAACGGGGCCAGCAGCGCCATGAGTATGAAGACGACGAGGATCCCGAGACCGACCATGCCCTGCCAGTTGGCGCGGTAGAGCTTCCAGACCTGATGCGTGTTCCAAGTGGTGAGCTCCGCGCGCTCAGGGTTGCCCGCGGCCCAGAGCCAGACGCAGGCCCCGCCGAGGATGACGACGACCGTCTGGATGGCCCAGTTGTAGGAGATGTTGTTGGCGGCGGCGGACCAGCCGTCGACGCCGCCGCCGCCGGCGAGCACGCCCCACGCGAGGAACACGGCGCCCTCGACGAGCAGCAGGACGTTGAACGACTTGGCCTTGCTCCTGCGCACGAGGCCGACGGCGCCGGCGGCGAAGCAGACGACCGCCAGCAGCAGCATGACCCACGCCGGATACGCGCCCACACTGGCGGAGAAAAAGCCCTTGATCACCTCGGAGATGCCGCTGGTGATGGGCACAGTCTTCGGATACGTGAGCAGCTCCAGGACGCACCAGACGATGATCGTCCAGAAGATGATCCAGTTCCGGAAGCGACGGGGGATCATGCCTGCACCCTTGGGTCGAGGTAGTAGTACATGATGTCGGCGATGAGGTTGGCGACGATCACGGCGATGCTCGCGATGAGGAACACCGCCTGCATGACCGGGTAGTCGCGCTTCTGCATCGAGTCATAGGAGAGCAATCCCAGGCCGGGCCAGTTGAACACACTCTCGGCGAGGATCGCACCCGACATCACGAAGCCGAGGTTCATCATCACGATGGTGACCGTCGGCAGCATCGCATTGGGCACCACGTGGCGCCAGAGGACCGCGTTCTCACTCAGCCCCTTAGCGCGAGCCGTGAGCGCGAAATCCTCCTTCATGACGCCGGTGATGGAGCTGCGCATGATCAGGTGGTACTCGCCCACGTAGGCGATCGCGAAGGTGAACGCCGGCAGGAACAGGTGCTTCATCAGCGACTGGAAGGAGGCGAAGCCGCTGAGCTCCACGCCCGGCTCCTCCATGCGCCCCGTGGGGAACCAGCGGAGCTTGGTGGCGAACAGCATGATCATCAGGAGGCCGAACCAGAACGTCGGCATGGCGTACAAGACCATCCCTAAGTTCGTACTTACTATATCGTATGTCCCGTTGCGTCTCCACCCGGCGAACACCCCCATGATCATGCCGACAACCGTGGCGAAGACCGTCCCCACCCCCACGAGCAGGACGGTGGGCCAGATACGCTCGGCCACGACTTCGGTGACCGGGCGCTTCTCGGAGAACGACATGCCGAACTCGCCCCGCACGGTGTCGCGCCAGTAGTAGACGAACTGCTGCCACATCGGCTTGTCGAGGTTGAACGTCTTGCGCTGCTTCTCGATGACCGACGGGTCGGTCTTGCCCTTGGGGAGAAGCAGCCGGGCCGGATCGCCCGGGAGGATGCGGAAGAGCGCGAAGTTGAACGAGGCCACGAGGATGATCGTGAGTACCGCGTTCAGCACCTTCCGAATGAAGTAGCGACGTTTATCCACTGCTCTGCGGGTCCCCCCCACGCCTTGCCCCGAAGGCCGGCGGACCCTTGCCTCCTTCTCACATCCGCGGTTGCCGGACCCCTGATCGCTGCTGTACTGCCACACTGGTTGATGACCCCGGGCGGGGTCTCGGGAGGTTAGACGACACGGGCGCGGCGTTCCGTCGGCCGCCGACGCGATAAGCGCCCGCGGCGGTGGCGACGGACCCTTATGACGGACGTCTCGCCGTGTGGTACCCCCCTGCCGGCCCGGCGGGCCGCGGAGCGCGGAGCCGGGCTAGGGGGTCATCGTAGACGCCGCGGAGAGGCGCGGCAAGGCGGAACTACGCTCCGGGCAGCCGCGCCTCGCGTCCGGCGCGCCGCAGGACGCCGACGAGCCGGTCCAGCGGCAGTTCGTACGCGGTGTTGCCGGCGCGCCCGACCGTGGTGGTCGCGGCGGTCAGCGCGTTGCAGACGCCCTCCGCCGTCGCGTCGACCGCAGCCTCGAAGAGCTCCGCCATGTGGTCGTTGGCTACGGACGCGAGAGCGAGCGGCTCCGCGGCGGTCCTGGGGACCCGGTGCGCCGTGGTGAACGCGAGCATGATCTCGCCGCTCCCGTCGGAGGCGTAGGACCCCGTCGCCGCGAGGCCGAGCGCGCAGCGCTTGGCCATGCGCTCGCACTGCCGCGCGCTGAGCGGCGCGTCGGTCGCGAGGACGACGATGCAGGAGCCCTCACGGTTCTCGAGCGGCATGAGGTCGGTGATCTCGCGCCCGACGGGGACGCCGTCGATGCAGAGGCGGTGGCGCACGCCGAAGTTGGTCAGCGCCAGCACGCCCACCGTCCACTGGCAGCCGTGGGCAGAGACGAGCCGCGACGAGGTGCCGATGCCGGCCTTGAAGTCGAAGCACGACATGCCGGCGCCGGCGCCGACACAGCCTTCGGCCACGGGGCCGTCCTTGGCGCCCTCCAGCGCGGCGCGCACGTGCTCCTCCTTGACGTGCATGCCGCGCAGGTCGTTCAGGAACCCGTCGTCGCACTCGCCGACGACCGGCATGACGGCGTCTTCGAGGCCGGCCCCCGGCTGGTGGTCCATGATCCAGCGCACGGTGGCGTCGTACACGGCACCGGCGCTCTGCGAGTTGGTGAGCAGGATCGGCGTCTCGACCAGACCCCACTCCCGCACGGCGCTGATGCCGATGAGCTCGCCGACGCCGTTGGCCGCGTGCGCCCCGGCGACGACGCGCTGGTGCCACAGGTCGTCGCCATGAGGGAAGACCGCGGTGACACCCGTACGGGCGGGCCCGCTGCCGCTCGGCAGTTCGGGCCCGCCCCACGAGACGGTACAGTGCCCGACGCGCACGCCGGGCACGTCGGTGATGGCGTTGAGAGGTCCGGCCGGCAGCCCGCCGACGGCGACGCCGAGGTCGCGCAGGCGGCAGCGCTCCGGGCCGGTCAAGGTACTACTCCAGGATGCCGGCGCGGTGAGCCTTGAGGTACGAGCCGCAGAAGTTGTCCTCGCCGCGGAGCGCCTCAACGGACTTGATGGTGGCCATCATCTGCTTGTTGCGCACGTCGACGATCAGGCCGTCGAGACCGAGGCCGGCGCACATCGCCACGAAGGTGCGGTTGAGCAGGGCGCGGTTCGGCAGGCCGAAGCTCACGTTGCTGAGGCCGCCGGTGGTGCGCACGGGGAGGCGCTCCTTGACCAGCTTGAGCGTTTCCATGGTGATGCCGGGCGCGCTCGGGTCGGCGGAGACGGCCATGACCAGCGGGTCGATCCAGAGATCCTCGGCCGGCAGGCCGGCGCCGATGCAGAGGTCGTAGATCTGCTTCGCGACGGCGAAGCGGTCCTCGGCCGTCGGCGGGATGCCCTCATCGCTCAGGCACAGGCCGACGACGGGGCACTTGTACTTCTCGATCATGGGCAGCACGGCGTCGATGCGCGGCTGCTCACCGCTGATCGAGTTGATGAACGGCACCTTGCCGCCACGGTCGACGATCGCCTGCACGCCGGCGTCGAGCGCCTTGGGGTTGGCGGAGTCGACCATGAGCTGCATGTCGGTGACGCCCATCACGATGTCGATGAGCCAGAGCAGATCGGCCACTTCGTCGCCGCCGGCGACGCCGCCATTGACGTCGATCAGACCGGCGCCGGCGTCGATCTGGTCCTTGGCCAGGGTCTTGATGAACTCGGCATCGCGCGCCTGGATCGCCTCGGCGACCTGCTTGCGCGTCCCGTTGATCGATTCACCCATCAACAGCATTTGAACAACCTCCACGACGGTTACCCGGGACGGACGACTGCAGAGTATATCGTCGGCGTACCCGCGGCGCATCGCCAGTCGACTCGGCAGCGCCGGTCGACGCGAAGGCTCGTGCGCCGAGGAACCGGCGCGCGGCGGGTCAGACGCCCTCGGGAGGCGGGACGATCCAGTCGGGACGCTGGCGGCGGCGCTCGTCCGACCGTCGCTCACCGTCGGCGGGGCCGCGCGGGTCATGGCGGCGCTCGGACACCCGGCGGTCGATCCTGACCACGACATCGTCGCGCCCGTCGAAGATCGAGGAGAACCGCCGGTACAGCCGCTCGCGCAGCGGTCCCGTCACGAAGAGCACGTAGCGGTCGGACTCACCTTGGTCTTCCATGGCATCACTGTACCCTCTGGACGGGGCCGCCGACACGGCTTCGGCGTAGCCGAAGCTGATCACACGGCGGCCTCAGTCGCACCCGGTGCGGCTCAGTCGTACGTGATGTAGACCGTCTTGGTGCGCGTGTAGAAGTCGAGCGCGGCCGGGCCCTGCTCCTTGAAGGTGTTGGCGCTCGACTGCTTGAAGCCACCGAACGGCGCCTGCAGGGCGAGGCCGGTGGTCGGCTCGTTCACCTTGACGACACCCGCCTCGATGCGATCGACGAAGGTCATGGCGCGGCGCAGGTCGTTGGTGCAGATGCTCGCCGCGAGCCCGTAGCCGACGGCGTTGGCCTTGAAGATGGCGTCATCCAGGTCCCGGGCACGGACGATGCCGATCACCGGGCCGAAGATCTCCTCCTGGGCCAGCCGGCTGTGGACGTCCACGCCGTCGAAGACGGTGGGCCGGAGGAAGTGGCCGCCGTCGCCGGCCCGGCCGCCGCCGGCGAGGAGCTCGGCGCCCTCCTCGCGGCCGATGCGCACGTAGTCCAGGTCGGTCTCGAGCTGCTCCTCACTCACGGCGGGGCCCATCTGGACGCCGCTCTCGAGGCCGTCCCCCACGTTGAGCGCGTTGGCGGCCTCGGCGAGCGCCGCGGCGAACCGGTCGGCGATGCCTTCCTCCACGATGACGCGGCTGGTGGCCGTGCAGCTCTGGCCGGTGAGGGAGAAGCCGCCCATCACGGCCAGCTTCACGGCCAGCTCGAGGTCGGCGTCGTCCAGCACGATCGTCGGGTTCTTGCCGCCCATCTCCAACTGGACGCGCGCGTAGTGCTCCGTCGCGCGCGAGTAGATGCGGGAGCCGGTGTCGCGCGACCCCGTGAAGGTCAGGCCGCGCACCACCGGGTCGCCGGCCAAGGCGCCGCCGGTGACGGAGCCGGCGCCGGTGACGAGGTTCAGGACGCCGGCCGGCAGGCCGGCGTCCACGAGGCACTCGACCAGGCGCAGCGCCGTAAGCGGCGTCGCAGAGGCCGGCTTGAAGACGACGGCGTTGCCGTAGACGAGCGCCGGCGCGATCTTCCAGGTGGGGATCGCGATCGGGAAGTTCCACGGCGTGATCGCCGCCACCACGCCGAGCGGCTCGCGGCGGCTGTACAGCATCGCGTGGGGGGCGTTGGCCGGCAGGAGGTCGCCGCCCAGCCGCCAGCCCTCTCCGCCGTAGTACCGCAGGATGTCGCGCGCCCGCACGACCTCACCGGTCGCCTCGGCCAGCGTCTTGCCCTCCTCGCGCGTGAGCGTGCGCGCAACCTTACCGAGCCGCTCCGTGAGCAGTTCGGCCGCCTTGAAGAGGACGGCGCCGCGCGCCGGCGCCGGCGTGGCTGCCCAGGCCGGGAACGCCTCGGCTGCGGCGGCGGCCGCCTGTGCCGCGTCGGCCGCGGTCGCGCTCGGGAACACGGCGAGCACCTCGTCGGCGCAGGCCGGGTTCCTCGTCTCGAAGCTGGCGTGATCGCTCGCGCCGACCCACTCGCCGCCGATCAAGTTCTTGCACGTCTCCATCGTCCACCCCGCCGTCGCGATGCCGTCCGCCCACCTCGCCGCAACGATACTACGGACGGCCGCCGTCGCGGCCGCTGCGATCGCGCGCCGGGGGACGCGGCGCGCGGCGGAGCGTCAGCCGGCGTCCGGCAGCGGCACCAGGACGTGGTCCGAGAGGCGCAGCGTCTCACGGTACCCGGCCGCGCGAGCAAGGGCGATGGCCTCGTCCCACAGACGACCGACGTGCTCGGCCTGGTGCGCGTCCGAGTCGATGACCAGCGGGATGCCGCGCGCCCGCGCGGCGCGCAGGATGGCCGGCGAAGGGTACATCACGCCGGCGGGGTCGCTCACCCTGTCCGTGTTGAGCTCGAGCGCGGCGCCCGAGGCCGCCAGGGCATCCAGCGCCGCGTCGATCTCCGGCAGGACGCCGGGGCCCGGGCGATCCCCCCACAGGCCGATCCAGTCCATGTGGGCCAGCACGTCGAACCGTCCCCACTCCGCCGCCCGGCGCACGGTCCGGTAGTAGGCGGTGAGCAGCGCGTCCGGGTCGCCCCAGCGCGGGTCCGCGCGCAGCGCCGGGTCGTCGAAGGCGAACCCGTCGACGAGGTGGACGCCGAGCACGACGACCTCGAACGGCCAGCCGTCCAGGAGCCGCTCGAGATCCGCCTCCTTCCCGGCGACGTACTCGGCCTCGAGGCCGAGGAGCACGCGGATGTCGTCGTGCCGTGCCGCCGCCGCGCGCACGTCCTCGATGTAGGCGTCCATGCGCTCGAGTGGCACCCACCAGTCCTCGCCCGAGCCGGGGCTCGGCGTGATGTGGTCGGCGATGGCGATCTCCGGCAGTCCGGCGGCGACTGCGGCCCGGACGCAATCCTCGACGGCGCCCGTGCCGTCCGACCACGCCGTGTGCACGTGGTAGTCGCCGGGGAGCGCCGGGCCCGCGCCCGGGCCGCCCGGCCCGCTGACGGCGGCCGTCATTCCTCGACCGCGCGCCCGCCGCCGCGCCGCTTGAGCCACACGATCACGAAGGCCCCGATGAACGCGACCACGCCGGCGATGATCCAGCCGGTCTTCGACGACGACCCTCCGGCGTCAGCGGTCGCGGCGTCCGCCACCTTGGGCGTGAGCTCGAGGTAGCTCTGGCGGTCGAGGAAGTTGTTCCACACGCTGCCGCCCACGTACGGCTGCCAGCCCTCCCACCGCGAGGTGTCCACGGCCTGCAGCACGGATGGGTAGTCGATGACGATCATCGGCTGCTCGGCGTACATGACGCCCTGCGCCTGCTTGAGCAGTTCCATTCGCTTCGCTGCATCCATCTCGCGATACTGCGCGAGGGTGAGCTCGTCGTACTCGGCATTGGACCAGTTCATCTCGTTGTAGTTCTCGATCTGGTCGGTGGTGAAGCAGGCGGCGGAATCGCCGGGGTCGATGTAGCCCATGAAGTCCCAGAGCGCGAGGTCGTAGTCGGGCGCGTAGGTGTCGCCCTTGTAGTTCCAGATGCTGTCGCCCAGCGCGCCCTCGTCGACCACCGAGTACTCGATCTCGAGGCCGATGTCCTTGAGCCAGCCGGCGATGAGCTTGCCCTGCACCTGGCTCTCCGGCGAGATGTCGCGGGCCCACAGTCGCAGCTTGATGGGCTCCCCGCTCTTGTCCTCGCGGACGCCGTCGCCGTCAGCATCCTTGTAGCCGGCCTCGTCCATCAGCGTCTTGGCCTTCTCGAGGTCGAAGCCGATGGCACTCGCTGCGTCGGGCTGGAAGTACGGGTCGGCAGTCGCCGGCCAGCCGTCCTTGGGGAAGATGCCGTAGCCGGCCTGGGCGTAGCCGCTCCACCCGAGCGACGCGCACTTCGCGCGGTCGATCGCCCACGCCATCGCCATGCGGAACTTCGCGTCCGTCAGCACGGGGTTGCCCAGCGAATCCGGGCTGTCGTAGCAGTTGATGTCGATGTATTCCCAGTTGTAGAGCGGGTAGGGGATGGCCTTGATACCCGGCTCGCCCTCGAGCCGCTTGAACTGCTCGGGCGGGATGACCTGGGCGCCGTCGATGGTCCCGCTCTTGAGGTCCTGTACCATCGTGTCCGTGTTCGTGTAGTAGGAGAAGATGATCTCGTCGAGCGTCGGCTGCTTGCCCCAGAAGGTGGGGTTGCGGACCATCTTCACGTACTCGTCCTTCTTGAACTCGACCGTCTGGAACGGGCCGGAGCCGACGATCGGCACCGGGTTGCGGAAGGTCGTGCCGAGCTCCTTGGCGCTCAACTTGCCCCAGATGTGCTCGGGCAGGACGTAGATGTACACCTGGGTGAGCAGCATGTTGGCCTTGGGCTGCGTGCAGATGACCTTCAGGGTCGTGTCATCGACGGCGACGGCCTTCTCGACGTCCTTGAGGTAGATGGCCAAGCTCAGGTCGTTCTCGATGATGGAGTTGAAGGTCCAGGCGACGTCGGCGGCCGTGAGTGGCTCGCCGTCCTGCCACTTCACCCCAGGGCGGAGGCGGAAGGTCCAGGTCTTCTGGTCGGGCGAGAGTTCCCAGTCCTGCGCAAGGCCGACGTCTTTGGACGGCAGTCCGTCCGCGCCGACGCCGACGAGCGTGTCGTAGTTGAGCATCCAGATCTCGTAGGACGTGCTGTAGCCGATGAAGGGATTCAGGTTCAGCGGCCCTTCGTTCCAGCCGAGGCGGAGCGTGACCTTGCCGGCATCCGACGTTGCCGAGGGCGAGCCGGACGCGGCGGCCGCGGCGGCCCCCGCCCAGACGGACACGAGTGTCAGCAAGACGATCACGGTGATGGTGAGGGTGACGACGCGCCGCCGTCCGTGCCATTCGCTGTGTCGACCGGTCATGCGTGTCTCCCTGTGCCACTCGTGCGGCGCCGCCGGGTCGTGGCGGCGCCCCCATTCGTGCGCGCGACGGTAGCCGAGGCCGGGGGCCGACGTCAACAGCGGCTCCGGCGCCCGCGCCGATCGTGCCCACACTGTCACGGGCAGATGAGGATCGCGTCAGGAGCCTGCGAGGACACCGCAAAGGCGAAGGCCGGCGGTGCATGCGCAC